>NZ_NEXU01000018.1:0-73854 GCF_002224105.1 Psychrobacter sp. DAB_AL32B
TCTTAATTTATATCAAGACAATCAATAAATGATTTTGATAATTCATTGATTGTCTTGATAATATCTTTTATTTCTTCAGCCTTATCTCTATATATATGACATATATATGACATATGGATGCTAACCATTGCATTAAGCATACCTCTTCTATATCACTACTCTTACTACGTTGTTAAAAAAGTGTAGCAATCCATACTTTACTATTAAAGTAAACTCCAGTATCGATGTATACTATTAAGATAATCTAATGTAGATAATTTTTTATCAGATAGGTTTGTTCTAGCACATAGCTTTATTTTAATAACATGAACAGATTGCAAAATTTCTTGTGCAACCATCATATTTTTTTACCTATCTTTACTTAAAAGTAGCGAGTAGCTCTACAGCACGTTTACTTTCTCCAAAAATTTCGTCCCACTCATTCTAATCAATAACGTAAGAAGACCATGAGCGACCTTATAATATCTAGCTCATGGCCGTAAGACTTCGTAAAAAGGACATATCATGCCACATAAAAAAATTCGCAATAATGATCGCAGCAATGCTAATAATTTAGCGACAAATTCACAACGCTCATCATCGCGTTGGTTAAAAAACGTCAGCGCTTTTGGCGTGACAACGGTATTGAGTGCAGGAATATTAGTCGCTTGTGGACAAATGAGCAGTGCGGAGAATAATGCGAGTAGTAGTGCCAAAGTAGGTAGTCAAAACAGCGGCGTGACTAGCTCACGTGATATGTTGCCATCTGATATGCTTAAGCAGATGCAAGCATTGCCACAGCTGACCAAAGGTTTGGGTAAGAATGGGGCAGCAGTGATTGACCCTAATAAACCAACCTTGGTTAAGTTTTGGGCAAGCTGGTGTCCGCTATGCTTAGGGACGCTGGCAGAAACTGAAGAATGGCGAACTGACCCTAAATTTGCCGATTTAAATGTCGTCACTGTTGTAAGCCCCGGTCATTTGAATGAAAAAGCTGATGGCGAATTCAGTACTTGGTATGCTGGCGTGCAAGCCGATTATCCAAAATTGCCAGTATTATCCGATGCCTCAGGCGAATTGATTAACAAACTTGGCGTACAGGTTTATCCAAGCTGGGCGATACTCGATAAAAATGGTAATTTGGTGCATTTAGTCAAAGGTAATATGTCAGCAGAGCAAGCCTATGCACTCGCTGAAAATGCCGGTAATGATTTTGCTGAGTTAAAAGCCGGCAGTGCTAAACCAGCAAATGCCCAAGCATTGGATAACAACAGTAAGATTGAGACCATCAAACAAAAAGATGGCGTTTATTATAATGACAAAGGTAAAGCGATTAATACCCGCTCAATCTACTTGGCTGGTGGCTGTTTTTGGGGCGTTGAAGCCTATATGGAGCGTGTGGATGGTGTCGTAGATGCCGTGTCAGGCTATGCGAATGGCGATAGTGCCAACCCAAGCTATGAGCAAGTGATCCGTGGTTCAGGACATGTCGAAGCAGTCAAAGTCACTTATGATGCCGATAAAACCGATCTTGATACTATTTTAAAATACTACTTTCGCGTGGTTGATCCAACCAGCTTAAATAAGCAGGGTAATGATCGCGGTGTACAGTATCGTTCAGGCGTTTATTATACCGATAAAGCAGATAAAGAAGTTATTGATGCCGCACTTAAGCGTGTGCAAAGTCAATATAAGCAAAAGGTAGTGGTTGAAAATGAAGTCTTAGACAACTTCTACTTGGCTGAGATGTATCATCAAGATTATCTGGCGAAAAATCCAAATGGCTATTGTCATGTTGATTTAAGCCTTGCTGATGATAAGCCTGAAGGCACAGCACGTACTAAGCTTGCGCCTGTAAACAGCGTTGCTGAGACGTTAGATCCTAAGCGTTATGCTGGGTTTGATAAAGGGGCGCTGAAAAATACACTGACCAAAGCCCAATACAATATCACCCAAGATGCCGGAACTGAGCGAGCGTTTAGTCATGAATATGATGAATTATTTGCACCTGGTGTGTATGTCGATGTGGTGAGCGGTGAGCCATTATTCTTATCGACTGATAAGTACCAATCTGGTTGCGGTTGGCCAAGTTTTACTAAGCCGATTGATATGCAAGTGATTACTCAGCATGACGATATGGCATTTAACATGGTGCGCACTGAGATTCGTTCACGGGTAGCGGATTCGCATCTGGGTCATGTATTTCCTGATGGTCCAAAAGACCGTGGCGGCCTGCGTTATTGTATCAATGGTGGCGCATTGCAGTTTATCCCAGTCGATGTGATGCCGCAATCAGGCTATGCACCATTGGTCAAATTGGTTAAACCAGCGAAGCCTTAATAATTAATGTTGGTAATTAACCTTGCAAAAAGACGTTAAGCAATGCTTAGCGTCTTTTTTATGTCTCATGCTTTAATATTACATACGATAAAAAAATGATGAACAGGTTTGTTATCGTAGTGTTTTTGCTGTTATAGTTTGCGAATTATGAAAAACAACTTAAATTTCGTTATACTCAAGCGCTTATGATTAATCTTTCAGTAACTTTTATTAGTTACTATAACTACGTGCACCTGTTTTGTCGCTTGCTTCGTTTAGCGATTTTTCATCTTTGCTTTTAAGGCTGTAACATGACCGTTACCCATACTTCTACAACTTTTGAACCTATTATCACCTCGTTGCTTGATAACGATTTGTACAAATTTACGATGCTACAAGCCATGCTGCATCAGTTTCCACAGACCCATGGTGTCTACCGTTTTCGCTGTCGTAACAATGAAGATACCGTTTATCCATTGGCTGATATTAAAGAACAACTAGAAAAACAATTAGACAGTTTATGCGAATTGCGATTTTTAGAAGATGAATTAGAGTATTTGCGTGGTTTACGCTTTATGCGCTCAGACTTCGTTGACTACTTGGAGTTATTTAAACTTAAACGGCGTTTTATTACTGTCAGCACCGATGATAAAGGGCGCTTGTTTATCGATATCGAAGGCCCGATGATTCAGGCGATGTTCTTTGAAGTATTCGTACTCGCCATTGTAAATGAGCTCTATTTTAATGCTTTATCAGATACCAGTGTGATTGAAAAAGGGCAGCGTCGGTTAGATAAAAAAGTCGCATTATTGCACAGTTATGCTGCGGCACAAGCGAAAAATAGTCATGATATACCGCCATTTATTGTCGCTGATTTCGGTACTCGTAGGCGTTTCAATAAACATTGGCAAGCTCATGTGGTTGAGACTTTGCATCAGGCTGAACCAAAAATAGTTAGCGGTACTTCTAACGTTTATTTAGCAAAAAAGCTCGGGATAACGCCAATAGGTACTATGGCGCATGAATTTATGCAGGCATTTCAGGCATTGGATGTGCGTTTGCGTGACTCACAAAAAGCCGCTCTTGAAGCTTGGGTGCATGAATATCGCGGTGATTTGGGTATTGCGCTGACCGATGTCGTTGGGATGGATGCATTCTTACGTGATTTTGATTTGTATTTTGCCAAGCTTTTTGATGGTCTGCGTCATGATAGTGGCGACCCATATATCTGGGGCGATAAAGCAATTGCCCATTATAACAAGCTAAAAATAGATCCTAGAACTAAGATTTTAACCTTTAGTGATGGTTTAGATCTTAATAAGGCGTGGGATTTACATCAATACTTTAAAGATCGGATCAAAACCAGCTTTGGTATTGGCACCAATCTCACCAATGATATGGGTATAACACCATTAAATATCGTCCTAAAATTGGTTGAATGTAATGGGCAGCCGGTCGCGAAGCTGTCTGATAGCCCAGGCAAGACCATGATCAATAATGATACGTATCTTGCCTATTTGCGCCAAGTATTTGAGATGGATGAGCCAGAGTAAAAAAAGTTGGCTTAGCTATCGCTTTTCTCAGCTTTATCTTCTTCGGCAAAGGCCGCATCTAATGCTTGTTGTACGGCATTGATGCGAGTCTCGCAAACGCGATAAGCGGCAATCGACTCTTCAACCGTTGTCATTAAATTATCAATATCAGGCTCATCTTGTTGCTGCAATTCAGCCGCATTGTTTTTTAGAATATCGTAAGCCGCCTTAAAGGTTTTTGGGGCGGCTTTTTTGCGTTTGCGAGTAGGGGTGGTCATAAGGTTTCCTAATGTTCAAAGTGAAAGTAAAAGTAAGTAAGTAATAATCGTGGAGTATTATTATGGTGTTAGGTTGAAGATTCTGTGGATTCTGTGGGCTTCTTATCAATCTTAATGTCAATAATCTGTGCTTTTGCCTTACCGTCTTTTAAGACAATATGAATAGTCTGTTCAGGATAAAGCTGTACGCTACTGGTCAGTATGCGTTGGTCTTTCTCATCAGTGAGCATGCTATAGCCCTGTTTAAGCACGCGAGATGGTCGATGCAAGAGTACAATATCACGTAGATGTTCACTATCGCGCCGTGCCTGTATTAACTGCTGCTGAGTACTTTGCATAATCGTTTTTTGATAGTTTTTACTATAAGTAGAGGCGATTGATAATTGCTGATAAGCAGAGGCTTGTATTTGTGCGCGTAGCTCGCCTGTTTGTCTGGCTGCTTGCTTCACTTGGCGATTTGCACTTTGCTGAATACTACGCCACGCATAGTCACTGTCTTTTTGTAATGCCGTTAATTGACCAATCGTTTGTGATTGTATTTGGCTTAATTGACGTGCCGTTTGTTGCTCAGCGATATTCAGTTGGCGCTGAGCAGCTTGCTTGATTTTTGCTTGATACTGTAACGTCTGAGTGACTAGCTGTGCTAAATGGCTACTGATCGCCGCGATGACTTTTGACGGGGTATCAAAGCTGCTGTGCGCGACTTCATCTAAGATGACTTTGTCACGCTCGTGACCAATCCCAACCCAAACCGGTATAGGCTGCTCAGCGACTAAGGCGGCAAGCTCGTAATCATTGAGGTAAGCCAAATCACCTACTGCGCCGCCACCACGAATAATAACCAACAAGTCGGGTAGATGTTGATAAGTATCTTGAAATTGCTGCTGGGCGCTGACAATTGCTTGGCGAATCTCGCTTGGCGCATGATTGCCTTGAAAGGTCGCGTGATGATAATGAAAATGACAAGCCCCAGTGCTAGCGAGTCTATCGGCATCCGCTTGGAAATCGCCTAATCCTGCTGCTTTTTCAGGGGCAATGACTAAGACATGTTCGATATCAAACGGAGTCGGCAGCTGTTGATTGAGATGTAATAGTCCCTCACCAGTCAAGCGGTCAACCATCTCTGCATATTGGCGCGCCAAATCGCCTAATGTGTAGCTAGGATCAATATCTTCAATCGTGAGCGAGAAGCCATATTGCGCATGGAAGCCGGCTGATACTTTTAATAGAACCGTTAAATCACGGTCAAGGGGCATACCAGTTGCACGTTCAAACTTTGCTAAAACGCGCGCCGCTTTAAAGCGCCAAAGATTGCCACGGCAGCTGGCGATGACTTTACCGTCATCATCTTTTTCTGCCAATTCAAAGTAATAATGCCCGCCTTTGCTAGATAAATTGCGAATCTCAGCTTTGACCCATACACGGTGATTAAAGGTTTGTTTGATAACCATGTCAACCGCTGATAAGTAATCACTAAGCCGCAGCACCGTATCTTCTAAATTGACTTCTAGACTGTTTTCTTGCTCAGCCAGCTCAGCTTCTAAGGTCGCTAAATCTTTGGCAGGCGCTAATACCTTAGATTTTTCAGTGCTCGCTTGTTTAGTATTTGAAAGATTAGGTTTGCGCATAATAGTAGACCAAAGGTAATGAAAGCTTAGAGACCGGCTAGGCGAGGTAAAAGGGTGAAATATGAGATAGGGTAGTTTACCCCAAAAGCCTCTGCACAAAAAGCAAAGCCAACAAGCTGCGATTAATATATGGTCTTTATCGCAGCTTGTTGGCTCTAGGTTACCTTTATATATTACTTATTGATGAGATAAAGGCAGTTTAACGTTATCGCTTATTGGCAACGGAAACTAATCATATATTCATAATCGTCATCACGTGATAAGTTTGGCGAGCCAGTACCAAGAATTGTACCGAGAACTGCACCAGCTTGACCAATCATACGACCTGTATTTTCATTTAAAATACCGTTATATTTTACCGTATCATCAACGATAATAACCTGCTTACCTCGGCAAGTAGCCTTAGCGCTGTCAAGTGCGTTTTGCTGAGCCTTTACTTTGGTTTTAGCGATACCAGTCGTCTCATAAAGAGAGTTTGCACGCTGGATAACTGGTGATGAAGGCGTGGTTTGACAGGCGCTCAAAGCGAGTGCGGCGACTAAAGTTGCCGCTAAAGTGGCGGTTTTATTAAAAGTATTCATAAGTTATTCCTCATTCCAGTAAATTAAAAATGCAAGCGTGAACCTAAAAGTGAAACATAATTATTGTGAAGTACTTTGGGTAAATATGGCATCAAGTAAACAATGCGTTAAGGCGTTAATAAAATAACAAGCTAACACTTTGAAAGGATGAATCTAACCTATTCATGTATTGAGTGTCTAGGCGGTTATTGTGTTTGGTATTGCGCTTATATTACATACTAAAATTGGCATGAATAAAGCGGCGCTGAGTTTGCCAAAAAGCCATTGATTGTGTCTGTCTCGTATATTTTGGTTATTGTGTCGTACCATTAAAATCAAAAAAGGCGATATACATGAGCAATACACAGCAAATCACTTGAAATATAAACCATATCTAGGATAATTGAGCTATTCATTTTTAATTAGTAAGTATTCTATGCAATTGATTCCCGCTCCTGCTGGCGTGCTCGAAGTCGACGCGTTATGGCAACAAGACAATCCTAATAACCCCAATACGGATACGGTGGCGCTGCTTTGTCATCCCAATCCGTTGTTCGACGGTACGATGAACAATAAAGTCGTCACTACCATGTATCGCTTCGCTCGTGACAACGGTATGCATGTGGTACGCTTTAACTTCCGCGGTGTGGGGCAGTCAACTGGCGAACATGATTATGCTGAAGGTGAAGTAGTGGATGCAATGACCGTGTTACAATGGATTGCAGAGCAAACCCATGCACGCAAATTATGGCTTGGTGGTTTTTCATTTGGTGGTTATGTGACCGCGCGTGTGGCTGAACAAGTCATGGTATCACCGCATATATGGGGATTAAGCGATTTTGAGATATCAAAAATTGCTCTTATCGCGCCATCTGTTGAAAAAAATGACAGTAGTGATATCAGTTTGCCAGCTGACAATACCTTTGAGATTTATGGCAATGCTGATGAAGTCATTGACCCTGACAACATGCAAGCATTTGCTGAAAAATTAGGGATAGCTGTCAGTGTCGTCGATGGAGCCGGTCACTTTTTTCATGGGCGCTTGTCTGAGCTGAAAAAGCTATTAGAGCAGCATACTTATAACGGCGATACATAGTATGGTCTAACAAACGCTTGATAAGCTTTAGTCACTCAAACTAGTTTTGCGCCACTCAGTATTGAAATGTTTTAATAATTTAATTGGTTATTTGTACGACCTTGAGCTGTGTTAACCTAAAGAATGGTTGTGATGAGCCATTCTGATATATCAGTTGCTATTATCTCAGTGTAAAAATCATAAGTTAGTAGCGATTGTCGGTATCAACACTTTATTCTAGTATTTATGCTGTCTAATGATGAGTCGTATTATGAGTTTATCTCCCCTACAACGTTATGAGCAAGCTATTAGCACTGATGAGTTTACTCGAGATGAGCAGCAATATCAGGCGATGAGCTATTTAGATGAGCTGTACCATCAGCTCAATGATAGCGCGGTACAAAAAAAAGGCTTTTTTAGTTTTCTAAAGTCAAAGCCTGCTGCACCCAAAGGTTTGTACATGTGGGGCGGGGTAGGACGTGGTAAAACATGGATGATGGACATGTTTTATGACTCTTTAACCATTGAGCGCAAAATGCGCCAACATTTTCACCATTTTATGCAGCGTGTACATCAAGAATTAAATAAAATACAAGGTGAGAGCGATCCGTTAGAGAAGGTTGCTGATATCATTTATGCAGAAGCCGTGATTATTTGTTTTGATGAATTTTTTGTCTCCAACGTCTCTGATGCCATGATTTTAGGTGATTTGTTCACTATGTTATTCAATCGAGGTATCACTTTGGTGGCGACTTCGAACATTGAGCCGTCAGGACTGTATAAAGATGGTTTGCATCGTGATCGCTTTATGCCTGCTATCGCCGAAGTTGAACGCCACACCATGGTGATGAATATTGATTCTGGTATTGATTATCGCTTGCGTGTGTTGCAGCAAGCCGAGCTGTATGAATCGCCCATGACCAAAGCCAATCACCATTGGTTAGCCAACCGTTTTGCCAGCTTATCTAATAATCAGAAAATCAGTAACGAGCCCATCATCATTAACGGTCGCGAAATTAGAATCAATGCTCGAACCGAAGATATTCTATTCTGTGATTTCCGTCATTTATGTATGGAGCCACGTTCGGCGTCTGATTTTATCGCCATCGCTAAGGAATTCAATACCGTATTGGTCAACGCCGTACCAGCTCTAAATGATGACCTACGCGACCCAACACGCCGTTTCATTTATCTGGTTGATGAGTTTTATGATCGTCGCGTTAAGTTACTGGTTAGAGCGCAGCAGCCAATTCTTGAGTTGTATCAAGGCGAGAAGCTGGCGTTTGAGATTGAGCGTACCCGTTCGCGCTTGCTTGAGATGCAATCAGAAGATTATCTGAAAATGGAGCATCGTACAGAAGATGAGGATGCAGCATAGTTTTTATTTGAAGTTAGCTACGATTTAAGCTCGTGATTTAAGCTAGTATACAAAGCCAGCTATTATAGGCTGGCTTTTTTCCATCCCTATTCTATAAAATTATAATAACAACCCTACGAATAATTGCCAAAAATAATAACCATACCTAGTAATCAATAAGGATGAGCCATGAGTACCTCAAAAGATAAAAAGGATCAAGAAAATAACCAGAAAGACAATACCGAAAGTCCAATAGTGACAAACTCACAAGTGACGGATGAACAACTGATTAATTGGATTAAATCGAGACGTAGCATCGGTAATCTTACTATCCCTGCGCCGACAGAAAACCAGATTAAAGTGGCTATCGACTGTGCCGTCACCGCCCCGGATCATAAAAAGTTGCAACCTTGGCGTTTTATTATCACGCAGGGTAATGCACGTCATGAGCTGGGTCGTGCTTTTTTGGCAGCCGCCGAAGCACAAGCGGCGCAAGAGGGAGAAACGCTGTCTGAGAAAGCAAGACAGAAAACTTATAACATGCCGTTACGCGCGCCAGTTATTATTACTGTCGTCACACATATGCAAGCGCATAAAAAAGTACCGCCTTTTGAGCAAATGCTCAGTGCGGGTGCAGCGGTTCAAAACCTAATTTTAGCGCTAAAAGCACAAGGCTTTAGTACCGTTTGGCGTACAGGTCTGCTGTGTAACGAGCCAGCTGTTAAAGAGTATTTCGACGTCGGTCCAGATGACTATGTCACGGCTTTTGTTTATACTGGCAGTAGTCCTTGTGATATGCCAACACGAAAACCGATTGATATTGAGCCACTCGTACGCTTTGAGTAATACATTTATCGGAGTAGCATTGCCTTAGCAAAAGCTGGGTAATAACAACAATGACTTGATTGAGACGCTTTTTCAATTAAGTTGACTGTTTAATAAATACAGCTAATTTTTATAAATAATTGTTCATACATAATGTTAGTCTCACTGTATACTCAGCATAAATTCTATTCATAATAAAGTCAGTCAATTTGGATAAAAAAATATGACAAGCGCTAATGATAAAAATACAGATACAAACACAGATATAGATAGTAACCAAGATGATAAAAAAATGATTGAGAAACAGAATAGTCTGTTGTCCGGCATCATTGAGCGCGCCACCAAATCAGGCATTGGACGTAAGAAGTTAAATCCTAGTGCGGTGGAATCTGCCGTAGCAAAAAATATGGCAGAGATTCATAACAATCCGACCAAGCTGCGTTTGGCTTTTTTAGGTGGTGGCAGCTTTGGCACCGCGATGGCAAATTTAGCAGCACGCAATGGTTGTGATACCACGCTTTGGGTACGTAATAAGCGTACGGTCAAAGCGATGGCGAAGTCGCAGATGAATAAAAAATACTTGCCGGGCTATAAGCTTGATGATCGCCTTAAATACAGCCACGATCTACAAGCGGCAGTAAAAGATACTGATATTATTTTTATTGCTGTACCGGGCTTAGCTTTTCGTGAAACGCTCAAAAGTATCGCTCCCTTTATTAGTGGGCAATCTATTGTTTCTTTGACCAAAGGTATGGAAAAAGATACCTTTGCTTTGATGAGCGATATTATCAAAGATGAGTTACCTGAAGTGAATTTTGGTGTGATGTCAGGTCCAAATCTGGCCATAGAAATCATGAAAAACATGCCATCTGCCACAGTCATCGCCAGCGAATCTGAGCCATTACGCCATGCTGTACAAGCAGCACTGCACAGCGCCTTCTTTAGAGTGTTTGCCAGTGACGATATCCGCGGTGTTGAGCTTGGCGGGGCGCTAAAAAATATTTATGCTATCGCGATGGGTATGGCGGCAGCTTATGAGGTGGGTGAAAACACCAAAGCCATGATATTAACCCGTGGCTTGGCAGAGATGAGTCGCTTTGGCGTCCATGCAGGCGCCAATCCGCTTACTTTTTTAGGGCTATCGGGTGTTGGGGATTTATACGCTACTTGTAGCTCAGAATTGAGTCGCAACTATCGTATCGGTAACATGCTCGGTCGTGGTATGAACATTGATGCCGCCGTCAAAAAACTGGGACAAACTGCTGAAGGGGTTAATACTATTCAGCAAGTGCATGAAAAAGCTACCAAGGAAGGCATATATATGCCCATTACCCATGCACTGCATGCGGTCATTTACGAAGATAAAGCGGCGCTAGGAGTTGCTTTGCATTTGATGGAAGCGGGCTTCCGTAGCGACGTTGAGTTTGTTATGGAGCATGACCACAGCAATGCTGCGCTGACAGCACAGATGCAAACAGCAAGCAGTAAAGAAAAAACCAAAAAAAATGATACTGATAGCAATGCAAAAAAGTAACAAGGAAGGTTATGAAGATTATATTAGTTCGTCATGGTCAAGCAGAAGACGAAACGCGTCCAGATAGTGCCCGTCAGCTGACCGAGTTTGGACAACAGCAAGCTGCGCAGACGGCGGAATATATTACAGCTCGTTATATTCCTGATTATTTTTTGGTGAGTCCTTATGATAGAGCGCAGCAGACGTTAGCAGCATTACAGTTGCGTGCGCCTAATGTGCCATCAAAAATACAAGAGAATATTACGCCTTCTGACGATGCGCGTCATGCTTTAGTAGATATTGCTAATATTGAAGCAGAATGTCTTGTCATAGTCTGTCACATGTCTATCGTTGCTAACATTGCTGGGCTGCTGACCGATGATTATCCTGAGTCGTTTTCTTTAGGAGAAGCGCGCGTATTCGAGATGGACTTTGTAATGGCTGGTATGGCACGTGAGATTGATCGTTTTGTACCGGATCAGCCTTATTAATATATGCTGTTTTGGTAACTAATAACTAACAACTAGATGGTAGTAGCTGTGGTGTTATTAGCTGCGTTTATATTTATTAATATTCATGAAAACTATCTATATTTCTAACTAGATTAGTTTTTTGTAGATTAAAGCTTCAATAAATAACAGTTTCGATAAATAACGGCTTTGATAAATTATAACTTTGATAAGCTACCGCTTAGATAATTAAGGACACATTTGGTGTTACACGTTTGGTTAAGAGCGCAGCACAGTCCATTAGCGGTCTGGCATGAAGACAGTCAACACTGGCAATTGGTCGACGGTTGGCAACAGTTATATGATATTTATAGTAGCTATAAGGCAAGTAGCCAAAAAGCTGTTTGTCTTTATTTTCCCTCAAGCCATGTTTTACAAGTGGATACTGAACTGAATACGGCTCAGCTCAAACAATTGGGCAGTATTGGTAAGCAGTATTTGTTTGAAGAGACCTCTTTGACCCCAGTTGAGCAGTTGGTAATTCGGCAGATGAGTCATACCGACAGCCATTATCTATATGCATTGGCACAAAGTGATATCGAGTTATGGCAGCAAAGCGCAAAGCTTGCTGGCATGAACATCGTAGCGTTGCTTCCTGATTTTCTATTATTGCCAACGCCAGAAGAAGGGGCGGGGCAGCAAATAACCTTGTACCAAGATGAGCAGACGATGCTATTGCGGCAATCGCTGTATCAAGGCATGGCGGTCAGTTACCTGCCTCTAATCTTTGAGCGTTTCCCGCAGTTGAGCGAGGTTTTGGTATTACCAGCCATTGGTGAGATGTCTTATGATTCCAGTCACGCTTCTAATGAGAGTGTGGCCGATGGTCTAGAGTCTGGTAATGGTATTGATTTAACAAAGCCTATAGCACCGGCCAGCTTTACCGCTATCACAGCGGCACTGATCGCCGAACATCAGCTGTTATTAACTATCCTGCCTACTATTCCTAAGCCTCTTTATAACCCTGAGCGTCATGCGCTTAACTTTTTTATTAAATCAACGGATTCGCAGTTATCGCCGTATCTTCGTGTGGCGATGATGGTAGCGCTATCGGCATTAGTGTTGCAGATGGCGACTGATGCGATACAGTGGTATCAATATAATGAGGCGACAGCGGAAACCAAGACTGAGATTGCCGCACAGTATCAGTCTTGGTTTCCAAATGAGCCACTCAGTGCGCGTACAAAGCTACAAGTTCAATTACAACCAAAATTGCGTAGCGATAGCCAAGCTCCAGCGTCACACATAGCAGTATTGGCGCGAATATCACCTTTGATTAAGCAGTCCTCACTAAGGGCGCAGTCATTAGTAATGCAGCCATCGGCACTCAGTTTTATGCTGATTGCACCTGATCGTGGTAGTCTTGATCAATTTACCAATACGCTCTCTGCACAAGGCTTAACTGCCAAGTTAGAGCAGGTTAATAGTAATGAGCAAGGTCAGTTTAGTGGTCAAGTGACAGTCAATGTCATAGAAAATAACAGCGCAGCGAATAATGAGGCGACGTCCTAGTACAGAACTCATCATATATGCGATTAAAATAAGTTGGTCTGTTCTTTAACGAGTTATTTATAAGCTATTTAACGATAGGCAATAAAGGTTAATAATGAAAATATTACAGCGCCGCGCAAAACGTAATGCCTCTATGCCTCAGACCAGTGGGTTATCAGCGCGAATGACGGGCTATCAAAGCTTGCTATCAGCACGCTGGCAGGCATTGTCTCCCCGCGACCAGTTGGCTTTGATTGCATTGTCTGCTTTTTTGCTATTGTTTGGTGGCGGTTATGGCGGCTATAGTGTTCATCAGGCAGCAAATAATAGCAAAAGCGAGTATCACGAGCAGGTTGCAGATTATTTTTGGTTGCGTGCGCAAGCAGCTAATATCGATGGTAATGCACTAAATGCTGCCAATACCGCTGACGGCACCGCTGCGCTGCCACCTGCCAGCAGTGTCAGCACACTGCTAAATAACTCGGGTATTGTAGATGCTCAGGTGATTGCAAATGGTGATGCGGTGCAACTAAGTTTTAATCATGCCAGCCAAGCGGTGGTGAGCACCGCACTTGGTAAACTTGAACAGCAAGGTTGGCAATTTACCCAGCTGTCCATGCAGCAAGATTTGATCACTAAAGCGATTCAAGTACAGGCGACAGTCTCCTCTTAGCGTTTAGCATGGGCATATTAGGATTAAATCCATTTAAAATTAACCCGTAATATGTATGCTTTTAAAGCATACTCATTGAAAAAACGTTTATCTGACACAATCAAATAGTTATTACCCACTGCCAGTGATGGATGTTTATTATGAATGACTCTCCTAATCGCCAAACTGAAGCGCGTTTGAGTCAACCGGCGAAAAAATCTGAACCTGTTGTGTCAGATAGTCATGCGCCGTTTGGTGCCTCATCCGATCATGGGATTACAGGGCAAGGACAATACGATATGACGAGCGATAATATAAATAACAATCTAAATCACAATACGAACGGCAATATGAATAATAATAAGCGCCGATCTTTAATCACTTATAATCACATCACCTATTTGTTATATGTACTCAGTTATTTTACGGCAGGTCTATTATGGATTGTGCCTATTTTTATGAATTATGCCAAGCGTCAGGATGCTGATGGTTCATGGTTAGCTACTCATTTTGATTGGCAGATTAAGACTTTTTGGTACAGTATTTTTTGGTTTATTATTGGTATTGTCATTATAACGTTTGCCTTAGGTGGCTTTGGCGTTAGCATGTTAGCAGATAGCGGCAATATAGCCATCGGCTCGGTATTGTTAGCCGGTTTCGGTTTGGCAATTATGGGCTTTACCTTTATTTGGCATCTTTACCGGATTGTAAGGGGTTGGATTGCTCTGACGGATGGACGACCTGTACCCTAGAACATGAAATATAGAAGTATAGATAATTATTGCTAACCCCAATTAAGCGAGCGTTGATGATTACTTATTAGTGTTTTTATATGGAAATTTGCGCTATGAATCTTTGGTCTTATTTCTGTTAAGCTGATATAATCGCTGCGCTTGACCTCATTCGCTTTTTTCATTCATTATTGCTTTTCAAGCAGGGTCTGTCATTACTATGTCTTATGCCTTACTTCGCCCTTTTTTATTTAAGATGGATCCTGAACACGCTCATGAGATGACGTTATCTTTATTAGATAAAGCTCATAAAGCACGTGTTCTAGGCTTGGTATATGGTCAGTCAATGCAGCCAACAGACTGTATGGGTTTGCAGTTTGCCAATCCAGTTGGCCTCGCCGCAGGATTAGACAAAAACGGCGATTATATTGATGCACTCGCTGAGTTGGGCTTTGGTTTTATAGAAGTGGGTACGGTCACGCCGAAACCGCAAATAGGTAATGATAAGCCGCGACTGTTTAGAATCAAACAAGCAGATGCCATTATCAATCGTATGGGCTTTAATAATGAAGGTGTCGATTACCTGATTGAAAATGTGAAGCGCTGTAAATATAAAGGTAATATCGGTATTAATATTGGCAAAAATGCCAACACGCCGGTCGAACAAGCGGCTGACGATTATGTTTATTGCTTAGAACGTGTTTATCCACATGCCTCATATATCACAGTCAATATCTCCTCGCCGAATACTAAGAATTTACGCGACCTGCAAAGTGGCGAAGCGTTAACCCAGCTGTTGGATGCCATTAAAAACCGTCATAATCAGCTGGCAACAGAATATGGTTTTTATGTACCCTTGGTGCTTAAAGTTGCTCCTGATTTAGAGCCACTACAAGTAGACTATATCTCGCAGCAGCTGCTAGATTTTGAGATTGATGGTTTGATTGCGACCAATACTACGTTGAGCCGAGTCGGCGTTGAAGACTTGCCAGATGGTGAGCAAGCGGGTGGTCTATCGGGTCGCCCAGTCAGCCACATTAGCACCCAAATTTTACAACAATTCGCCGACCAGCTGGATGGTAAAGTAGCTTTGATTGGTGTGGGCGGTATCGATAGCGGTGCCAAAGCGGTTAAAAAAATTGAAGCCGGCGCCGATATGGTGCAGCTTTATACGGGGCTTATTTACCGAGGTCCTGGATTGGTACAGTCTTGCATTCAATCCATCGGTGGTTATTACGACGCCATGGAAAGTTAAGTGCAAGGTTAAATAACCAAACCACTTATTCATTGTCACTTATTCATTAAGTCATGCATGGTTTAATGTAATACATGATTTATTGAAAAAAGCTTCGTTGAGCATGCTGCAAATTTCAATTAGACACCCAATATAACAGACATAAGCTAATGAGGCGATAAACATGAGTGGTTTAGACATTGTGATTGTCGTTGTCGTTTTAATTGGCTTGTGGCGTGGCTTCCAAGTCGGATTGATTAAGACAGCGGTAGGTTTGGTCGGCTGGTTTATCGCGCTCATTGCTGCGACCAGATTGGCAGGTTCAGTGGCACCGCAGCTATCAGGTCTGGTACAAAACCCTGTATTACAGATGGCAATGGCATTCTTAGTGATTGTGATTGCCATATTGGCCATTATGCACTTAGTGGCGTTTGTATTCTCAGGGGTGCTTAAAACCTTGCGGTTGGGTGTGGTAGATAAAATAGCAGGCGGTGTGCTCGGTGCTGCCAAAAATGTGCTCATGGTGTTGGTCATTCTTAGTATCAGCGCGCCATTATTGGTACAGATGCCGCAATGGCAAACCTCGGTGCTCGCGCCTGAATTACTGCCTTATGCACCGATGGGTAAAGCGCTGGTCTCAGATATGTTTGGCTTGGCTTGGGATCAAGTCAATCAGTCGTAAGCTGTGAATAAAAAGCTATTTAATCGCCTGTAATATTCGTAAGATACAATCCATCAATTATCAAACATCAATAGTTTGTCTTACTGATAATCAGCTTTATCTATTATTAATAAGATTTCAATCTTAGCAAATATCATCAACTTAGCGGTGAGTGATAGGTGAAACTTTAAAACACCTTGTCAGAAATCATGCCGTTATTGTGTTTTCAATGTGTGGTTCAAATTCAAAATAGGATACAACTATGTGTGGAGTCGTTGGGGTCGCAGCTCATGAGCCGGTCAATCAAATTCTTTATGATGCCTTAACCATGTTGCAGCATCGCGGGCAAGATGCGGCAGGTATTGTGACTTTACAGGATGGACGCTTATACTTACGTAAAGAAAACGGCATGGTACGTGATGTCTTTATGAATCGTCACATGCAACGTTTGGTAGGTAAATTCGGTATCGGTCACGTCCGCTATCCTACCGCTGGTAGCTCAAGTAGTGCTGAAGCACAACCATTCTATGTCAACTCGCCTTATGGTATTACGCTTGCGCACAATGGTAACTTGACTAATGCCGAAAGCTTGGCAAAATCGCTTTATCAAGATGACCGTCGTCACTTAAATACCGATTCAGACTCTGAGGTATTATTAAACGTCTTAGCGCACGAAATGCAGAATTTAGGTAAAACCCATCCGACCGCTGATGATATTTTTGAAGCAACAAAAGCAGTCTATAGCCGCTGTGAAGGCGCTTATGGCGTAGTAGCGCTGATTACTGGTCATGGCTTACTGGCGTTTCGTGATCCTAATGGTATTCGTCCGCTAATTTTTGGTGAGCGTCTAGCCGCAAACGGCGGCACAGAGTATATGGTGGCTTCTGAGTCAGTAGCACTGACCGGTTCTGGTTTTAGCATCATTCGTGATGTCAAACCAGGTGAAGCTATCTTTATTGACTTAAACCATCAATTGCATACTTATCAATGTGTCGAGCCAAAAGAATATACACCCTGTATCTTTGAGTACGTTTATTTTGCACGTCCAGATTCGATTATGGATAATATTTCAGTCTATAAGTCACGTTTGCGTATGGGCGAAAAATTAGCAGATAAAATTCTTAGAGAGTGGGGCGAAGATCACGATATTGACGTAGTGATTCCTATTCCAGATACCTCACGTACCTCCGCGATGGAGCTGGCGCTTAAGATGAATATTAAGTACCGTGAAGGGTTTATGAAAAACCGTTATATCGGTCGTACCTTTATCATGCCAGGTCAGCAGCAGCGTAAAAAATCGGTTCGCCAAAAGCTTAGCCCAGTACCATTAGAGTTTAAAGGCAAAAATGTCTTGTTGGTTGATGATTCTATCGTCCGTGGTACTACCTGTCATGAAATCATTCAAATGGCACGTGATGCAGGCGCAAGCAAGGTATTCTTTGCCAGTGCTGCGCCACCGGTTAAATATCCTAATGTTTATGGTATTGACATGCCAGTACGCAGTGAGCTGATTGCCTCAGGTCATACAGTGGAAGAAGTGCGTGATATTATCGGCGCTGATCGTTTGATTTTTCAAGATTTAGACGACCTAATTGATGCGGTAAAAGATACCAAGCACAGTAAGGTTGAAGGCTTTGATTGTGCAGTATTTAATGGCTGCTATATCACTGGTCAAATCGATGAGGCTTACCTTGACTATCTACAAGAACAGCGTAGTGAAACGGCTAAAATAGGTAAGAAAGGCATGCAAATCGTTGCAGATACACCAGTTGATATGATGGGTGTCGAAGAGCTTTAGATTGCCAAATAGCTAAAAAATAAAATTGATTTTAAAACACAAAAAGGCTGGATTCTCAATGAATTCAGCCTTTTTTAATATTCAAAAATAATCGTGATCAACCTAAAACATTACTCAATAGCCAAAGAAAGCCATTAATCGCTGCGATACCAACCACCATGCTGACCAGTAACTGACGGCTAATATGGTAGACGAATAGTACCAATAACAAAGCACCAATTTGTGCCATCAACAAATGTACCTCTGCACGGTTTAAACCAGTATTCTCTGACACACCTTGATAAGACAGACTGGTTAAAATCAGTAATACCATTACTGATAGCGGCAAACTCTCATTCAACCGGTGTAGCCAAGGTGTATCGAGCAGTTTTTTGGGTATTAAAGCTGGCAGGGCACGAGTCACAAAGGTCACTGCGGCCATGGCAAAGGTTGCAATAATCAGGTAGCTACTGGTCATTGGTATCTCCATTTACGCTTTGTGGTGTCCAAAATCCACGCGCCAAAATCATCAGCATACAAATAGTAATTGCCACCAGTAACAACCAATGGCTGGTAAACAGCGAAGCAATCGCTAGCGCAATCACCGCAATACCAATGGGAAAGTAACGTTTGATACTTTGAAATTGCTCATACGCCAAAATGGCAAATAAACACACCAGAGCAAAATCTAAATGTGGCACTAAATCACTGAGGGCGCTGCCAATCAAAACGCCAATAGTACTTGCCAGTACCCACCAACTTTGGTTGAATAGACTGATTGGCAGTATCAAAGCTTGCCGTGATTCGTTCGGTAAACTGGTCATCACCGAAAAAGTTTCATCGGTGAGGGCAAATAAGCAATAGGTCTTTGCAAGCTTTTGTGTGGGCAGATATTGTAGTAATGGCATGCCATAAAATACATGACGCAAATTGATAGCGGCGATATTGGTGGCGATACTACCAATCGGTAATCCGGCACTTAACATCGGTAGGCAGGCATATTGCGCCGCACCTGCATATAACACAATACTGAGCATAATCGTTGCCCATACGGGTATACCGGCAACTTGGGCAAGCACACCAAAGGCAATGCCCGCTGGTAAATAACCCATGGCTACTGGTAAGCTTTTTTTAAAGCCTTCTGCCCAGTTATAGCGCTGTGCTTGATTTTGATAAATCTCATTTGATTGGCTATTCACGTAACGTCCTAGTATTTACTGTTTCTGTATATCGTTAAATATGGAAAGTGGCGGTATAGCCTGATGCTGATCGGCTAATGCTCAAGTTGGAGTTTTTCATAGCTACCCGTTTGGTGAGCACGGTATAAAAAGCCACCAAGGATAATCATGCGTAGTAGTAATAAACACCAAACGCTAAGCCAGATGCCAGTCATATCCCATTGTTGATAAAGTAGCCAGCTTAATGGGAAAAAGACGGCTGCTAATATAAGAGCTGCATTACGAATGACGTTACCTGCCGTTAAACCAAAAAATATCCCATCTAGCCAATAAGCACCAACTCCAACGAGTGGTAGCAATACTGCGTAAAGATGATAGTCATAAGCAAGGGTAAAAACCGGTTCAATATTGGTCATAAACTGCAAATAAGTAGGCATTGCAAGCCACCATATTGCGCTTAGCATGATAGCAAGACCATAGCTGACGATACCGGTGCGCTTAACGATAATACGAAAGCGTGGCCAATCGCGCCGTCCTGCTGCTTGTCCACTTAACGTCTCAGCAGAGACTGCCACCCCATCAAGGGCAAAGGCTGAGATACTTAATACCTGCAATAAAATAGCATTGGCTGCGAGTATGACATCACCACTTTGTGCAGATAGGCGAGTAATCCAAGCAAAGCTTAAGGTTAAGATAAGCGTACGGATGAAAATATCTTTATTTAATGAAAATAGCCTAAGCATTTTAACTTTGGTAAAGTGCTCTCGATCCGCAGTAAATAATGCCTGCCAAGATATTTGCAGATGCTGACGGCTGAGCCATAATGCCAATACCACACCCAACCAAAACGCTATCATGGTCCCTAACGCCACGCCGACCAAGCCCATATTCATAACAAAGACAAAAAACAGCGTCAGAATGATATTGAGTATGGCGATAAAACCTTGTTGGTAAAGCATATAACGGGTCTTGCCTTGACCTGCAAACCAGCCGATAAAAGCAAAATTCATTAGCTCGGCTATCACACCCCAAAAGCGTACATCTAAATAGGTCTTGGCTGCTATACCACTATCAGGATTGGCTGAGAGTGCTTGTAGACCAAAATCAATTAACCAAGGTTTTGCCAGTAGTAAAACGGCGCCAATGATAAATGCCAATACCAAAGCACGTTGCAAAATAGATAGCAGCGGTGATTGTGTAGTATGTGGTTTTTTTAATGTGCCATGAGTTGAAGTGTCGCTATTAGCCAGCTGGCCTAATGCCTGAGCCGAAAGTCCAGATGAAGCATACTGCAAAAAATTGAAACTGACGAGCAATAAAGACAGTAACTGTATCGCGAGTCCTATACCAGCAAGTTTGGCGGTATCATTCATATTGCCGACAATCGCGGTATCAATGACGCTTTGTAGCGGCATCGCAAGATTTGCCAGTAATACCGGCAATGCAATAGCGATGATGCGCGCATAGCGAGTATCAATAGGTGGTATAGCACTTGGCGGCAGGGTAGATGGCATAGAATGATCGCTTAGATAGGCAGATTAAGCATGTTTATAGATAGTATTAAAGATAAGACTTTATAGCAGCATTAGACTTTTTGAGTATCGATTTAGCTATCGATTTTATTTTGACCATATATAGACAAAAGCACCTAGAGTCTAGGTGCTTTTGTCAGGGTAACGTTTATCTACTCATTCATTAAAGAATTTAATAAGTGAGCAGTGATGCCGTTATCAATCTTGTTCAAACATCTTTGGATCATTAAAGGTCACGATTTCTTCTTCAAACTCAGGTTTTACCTTAACGATAAAGTCATCACGTGATAGACCCATGGCTAGAGGAATCGAGCTTGCGATGTAAGTGGATGAATAAGTACCAGCAAGTAAACCGATGAAGAGCGCGGCCGAGAACCAGAATAAGCCATCGCCGCCCAAGAATAGCATTGCTAATACTACCAATAGCACGGTTGAGATAGTCATAATCGTACGGCGCAGTGTCTCTGTCAATGATAAATCAATCGTTTGACGCGGCGTGATACCACGGACGCGGCGAAAGTTTTCGCGGATACGGTCATAAACGACGATCGTATCGTTCAATGAATAACCAATCAATGCCAAGATAGCGGCCAATACCGTTAAGTCAAACGGAAAACCAAATAACGCAAAGACACCGATGGTCACGATAGCATCATGGAATAGCGACAATACTGCACCAATAGCCAGTTTAAACTGGAAGCGTAGGGCGACATATCCAAGCATACATGCCAATGCCAATACAATCGACAGGACTGAGCTTAAATAGATCTCGTTACCAACTTGGCTACCAATGATATTAACATTACTGATTTCAACATCATTATTAGGAAGTTTTAATGCTTCACTGAGACTGGCGCTAAGCCCATCAACGTTATCAGATTGGGGTGGTAGGCGTACCAGTAGCTCTTGAGACGTTCCTAGATACTGTACGACAGCATCATCAAAGCCATTATCAGCCAAGGCGTTGACCACATCGGTTTGCTCAACAGACTGCTCATAACGCACATCTGCTGAAACCCCACCGGTAAAGTCAAGACCTAGGTTTAGACCATTGACCGCAATCGCAATAATACTACCAATCACCAAAATAATAGACAAAATCGCCATTGGCTTTTCTATCTTCATAAAAGGAATGATACGTTGGTCGCCAATGGCTTTGATACCGCCTTCTGCATATGCCGCGGCATCGTCGGCAGCGTCACCCACTGCTAAGTTAGGATCAATAGCGGTAGTCGCGAGCGCTTGGCTGCCTTTATCAGCACCTTTGGCACTAGAGCGAGTTTTACTAGCTGTTTTTTTGGCTGTAGCGTTATTGGTTTGGGTATTACTACCTTTGCCATCACGGCGCGGTTTTTTACGACCACGCGCACTTGCTTCACTGCTTGAGCCGTTCGGTTCAGGATTATTCTGTTGTTCTAGAGGGTTATTCTTATCGATTGCCATAGTGTTCTCCTAACCGATGCTCAGACGTTTGATAGATTTACGTTTACCGTAAGCAATTTGTATCAGCGCACGTGTTACCAAAATGGCAGTAAACAGCGAGCTGACAATACCGATCGCTAAAGTAATCGCAAATCCTTTAATCGGACCAGTACCAATCGCAAATAAAATAAACGCGACCAGTAATGTTGTGATGTTGGCATCGAAAATACTACTATAAGCACGATCAAAACCTGCCACGATGGCGGATTTTGGTCTGACCCCGTTTGCCAGCTCCTCACGGATACGCTCAAAAATCAGGACGTTGGCATCGACCGCCATACCAATGGTCAAAACGATACCAGCAATACCAGGTAGCGTCAGTGATGAGCCTAGAATTGACATGATAGAAATAATAATAATGACGTTAACCGCCAGCGCAACGTTGGCAATCACACCAAATAAACGATAGAAAATTATCATAAACGCAAAGACTAATAAATAACCAACCTGCGTAGAGAATAAGCCTTTATCGATATTTTCTTGGCCCAGTGATGGACCAATGGTGCGTTCTTCAACGAAATACATCGGCGCTGCTAATGCACCTGAACGTAGCAAGAGCGCCAGCTCAGCCGCTTCAGCACTACTATCAAGCCCTGTAATACGGAAAGATGAGCCCAGTACCGCTTGGATATTGGCGCGGTTAATAACTTTCGTTTCAGCATAAGGTGTGCGGACTTCTACAGTCTCGCCAGTGGCTGGATCTTCTTCATAAGTGATTCGTTGCTTGTTCTCAATAAACAGAACAGCCATTTGTTTACCGACAGCGGTGCGGGTAGCGTTTTGCATTAGCTTACCACCAGCACTATCTAGGGTAATACTCACTTCAGGCGAACCACTTTCATCGATACCTGTCTGAGCATTAGTGACTTTTTCACCCGTGACAATCGCTTGGCGCTCTAGCAATACCGGCGGACCATCAAGGGTGTTAAATGGAAACGCTTCAGTACCGGCAGGTGGAATACCGCCTGTATAGTTTTCGGCACCTTCAGCGACCATACGGAACTCAAGGTTGGCAGTACGACCAAGGACACGTTTTGCCTCAGCGGTATCTTGCACACCTGGTAGCTCAACGACGATACGGCTAGCACCTTGTGATTGTACTAATGCTTCTGTTACCCCAAGCTCAGCAATACGATTGCGTAGGGTAGTCAGGTTCTGGTTGACCGCATAGCTATTGATTTCATCTAATGTTGCATCGTTATACGCTAAAATCAGCGCCGGGCCTTGTTCATCAATAGAGGATTGTAAAGTAAATGTATTACCCATCGAGCTTTGCAAAACATTTTGTGCACGGTTGCGAGCGTCCGTATCCGCAAAATGTAACACCACGCTACGCTTATCGTTTTTGATGCCTTTAACCGCAATGCTTTCAGCTCTTAGATCACGTCGAATATCACGACTGGCACTGGTCAAACGTTGTTCGAGCGCTTTGTCCATATCAACTTCTAGCACAAAACGAACACCACCGCGCAAATCAAGACCAAGTTTCATTGGTTTTGCGCCGATATCACGTAACCACTGCGGCGTCGTTTGGGCTAAGTTAAGTGCGACTACATAATCTTCGCCTAAATTCCGTCTCAACACTTCCTGAGCCTTAAGCTGATCGACTGGGGTGTCAAGACGTACCAGCGCACTGTTGCCTTGAAACGTACCGTCATGGTAGTTCAAGCCCGCTTCTTTTAGTAAGCTTTCAGACTGAGTCAAGATGCCTTCAGACAACTGTGTGCCTGCTGCTGCACTCGTAATCTGTACGGCAGGTTCATCAGGATATAGGTTAGGAGCAGCATACAGACCGGCAATGATTAGCACGACGGTGATGAGTAAGTATTTCCAAGCGGGATATTGCATAATCACTTCTTTAAGTTGATAAACTACTGGCGACGCAGGCCACAAGTTAGCAGATGGGAAGTTAGCGATAACAATGGTGAGGTACTATATTGAGCAGCCATAGCAGTCATGATAGTGCACCACTGTGATCATCCGCGATGATAGTAAAGCGTAAAACGATAAAGCGAAAAATGACCGTAAATAATGTACGGTCATTTTGTAGTCATTACAACTGTTAATTGATAACGAATTATTAATAGTCAGTCATTAATAACCATCTAAGTCATTGATGATGATTAAACGCTTTCGATTGTGCCAGCTGGCAATACTGAAATAACAGAGGCACGTTGTACCTTAACGTCGGTATTGTTGTTTAAGCTAACAACGGCGTAATCGCCTTCCAAGCCTTTGATACGACCCATCAAGCCACCAGCAAATATGATTTCACTACCAACCGTCAACGCATTGACCATCGCACGATGCTCTTTAGTACGTTTAGATTGTGGGCGAATAACTAAAAAGTAAAAAATCGCAAAAAAAGCAACTGGTAATAAGATTTGACCGAACTGTTCCATATCTCTCTCAATAAATTATAGATAGTAATAAAATTAAATGCATAGTAACAAAAAATCCCAGACTTGGTAACTGTTAATCATAAGCTGGGCACGTTTTTATTAACGGACTGGCATACTAGCAGTCAATATTTGCTGCGACAATCGCTTTACGCTATTAAAAGGGTAGTATATAAAGGCAATGAATACCTAGAAAAACCCAAATTAGTATAAAGCAAGTCCTGCTTTAATAATGAGGATTATCGAACCTGTGACGTCATTTGAAGTCATTTGAAGTCCTTTGAAGTCCTTGAGACAAACAGTGATTTATTGTGAAATGCCAGCATCGATGCTACTATCAAAGGATAAGTCATCAGTGTTAAAAGTGCTGCTTGATATTAGCAAGTTTAAAATAAAATACGTACGATTATCACAACATTCTGCTGGTATGAATTTCTCTCGCCTGCTGTGCGCTTCGACAGACAGAGGCTTCGCAAAATTCATACCAGCCACATTGTATTCTTTTTAAAGTGAATCGACCATAGCCTGTATTAGACGGGCTTTTAGCAAATGACTGTCAAAACCAAATCAGGATTAGATGTTATCAGATATTATTTTCTATCTGCTCATGATATGGTCGTGATATATTGGTACTTCCTTTTTCTTATTTGTCTAGGTTATCTAACTTGTCCACCTCTTTTATGTCTGTACCTCGTTTATACCGTCCGCGCGCTTGTCGTAAAGACGCATCTGCTAAACCTCCCCCGATGATGGGTGACAACACTTGGTTTAATCTCAAGTCATTTTCTACGTTATCACTATTGATAACCTTGATATTGCCGCACTCTGTTTGGGCTGCTGATGGCTTAGCGAACCCAAGCGCTAGCAGCGTATTACTACTCATACTATTTGTAGTAATTGCCATTGGTATCTCATTTATCTGTTCACTGGCAGAGGCAGCACTATTGACGATGACACCGTCATATATTGCTGACCTTCAAGAAACCAATCCAAAAAAAGCAAGTATGCTAAGACGCCTAAAGATTGATAATATCGATCAGTCTTTAGCTGCTATCTTGACACTAAATACAGTGGCACATACCTTAGGCTCGATTGGCGCTGGTGCGCAGGCAACGATTGTATTCGGTAGTGCTTGGTTTGGATTATTCTCTGCAGTCATGACATTGGCTATTTTGTTTTTATCCGAAATCATGCCAAAAACACTCGGCACTGTATACTGGCGTCAATTAGGTGGCATGGTCGCCTATTTTGTACGAGGGATTGTATTGCTGCTGTACCCTTTAATTTTAGTCTCAGAAAAATTGACCAAGCTACTTGTGCGTGGCAAAGAACCGCAAGCGTTCAGTCGCCGTGAGTTTGCCGCGCTTGCCAGCATTGGTGAAGAGTCAGGACAAATCGATCCATTAGAGTCACGCATTATTCGAAACCTGCTGGCATTCGGTGCCATTAAAGTTGAAGATATTATGACCCCGCGTTCGGTGATGTTATCTTTTGAAGAAAATAAGACGGTCGCCGAATTATTGGTTGATCGACCAAAACTCACCTTTTCGCGACTGCCGATTTATGATAGCGATTTAGACAATATTACTGGCTTTGTATTAAAAACAGACATGTTATTGGCAAAGGTCAATAATGCGGTAGACAAACCATTAACACAGTTCAAACGAGACATCACCTTTGTATTTTCAAAGATGAAGTTGTTTGATGTGTTGGAGTTGATGCTAAAAAACCGTATCCATATTGCGATTACGGTCGGTGAATATGGTGAAGTCAAAGGCTTAGTCACCTTAGAAGATGTGTTTGAGACATTGTTGGGTCTTGAGATTGTCGATGAGATAGATCGTGTCGAGGATATGCAAGCATTGGCACGGCAAATGATGGACAGACGCGTCGAGCGCTTGGGTCTGAAGCTGAGTGATGATGAGCACTATGAAGATAATAGTGCTGAGAATAAGCAATAAAAAGCTTCAAAGGACATACCCGCTCAAGCTATGAGAACTCAAGAAATGGCGGCAGTCATTGGACAAACTTGCTTTAACAGATAGTTTTGCTTTACTTTTCGCAATAATTACACAGGGTGTCACATGGCTGTGAGAATTGAATGATAGGCTAAAACTATCTTAACAATAAGCTGTGAAAAATATCAAATAAAAGTAATGGTTAAAATTACTAAGCAATAAATGGTCATAAATAGATGGACATAAATTATCTGTGCTGATGAATATAAGTAGCACTGTATAATTAAATCGTAAATAAAAACTAATGATCCATACCTGACCATAACCAAGATACTACTACTAAGGAATATCATGAAAAAACTATTGGGGAAGGGGCTGTTGCCTCTATTGATAAAAAGCGCTAGCGTGGCTGCAGTCGTTGCCGCTGCCAGCACGATGAGTATTAGTGCGCAAGCCGCAGACATGACGGAATCTTTAGTACAAAATTACGCCGCCGCTATGAAAGCATCAGCCAATAGCCAGAACATCAATCAGATAGCGCGCTTAGTGTCTGACGATGCATTGATTTCAATGTCAAGAAAAGGCAAATCTACTAGCTTAGATAAAGATGCTTATCTAAAATTACTCCAGAATAGTTGGAGCAATACCTCGAATTATCGCTATGATATCAGTGTTGATAATATTGTAATTACGGGCTCACAAGCAAAAGCCAATGTGACGACCAATGAGAGCTGGGTAAAAGATGGTCAAAGAGTCTCGTTTGTCACCACCTCGAGAGTGACATTGACTTTATCTACTGGTAACGCGGTACTTTTACGCGCCGTCTCACAAGTGGCTATTAACTAATGAGATTAATAGCTACTAACTAATGGCTATCAAATCACGGTTGATTGGCCACCATGAACCGCGTTGCTTAAGTATCATTGCTTAAACATCATTACTGAATAAAGTAGGTTAACAACAAAGATCTTTCGTCACCAAAAGATACGGCAGATTGGATTTTGTGCATTATCTTTTATATTGGGCTGGTCTTTGTTTGATATTGCGTACTATACTGTCAATCAACTTTATTTTATCACTTCTTGTTGTTAGGAAACTTCCACTATCATGTCTACTGTGTCATCAAACTATCGCTCATTCATTGCTTTACCACTGACGCTTGCGGTGTCGACTTTACTTATCAGTGCTTGTAGTAATACAACAGCGGTGAAAAATACAGGTGCGACCGGCAGCTCAGCTGTGATTACGAAGCGTCCTACCAATCAAGCTGCTAAGCCAACGACTAACGCTGACTATTCAACGGCGTTCTTAGATGCCGAAAGCTTAGATGAGCTGGCTGATTTATTAGAAGCCACCGACATGACGATGGTTGAAGGCAATAAACTTGCGATTCAACAATATGGTGACTTGTGGAATCGCCTCCGTGCGGGCTATCGCATGAACGGTGGGCAACCGGTTTATAATCAGCGTATTGAAGCACAAAAAGGCTGGTTTACCAGTAGACAAGACTATCTAAACCGTTTAACGGCGCGTGCCAGTCGCTATATTTATCACACCGTACGAGAAGCTGAACGCCGTAATATCCCAACTGAGCTGGCTTTGCTACCTGTTATTGAAAGTTCCTACGATCCAAGTGGTACAAGTAGTGCAGCAGCGGCAGGCTTATGGCAGTTTATTCCCAGTACTGGACGTATTTATGGTCTAAATCAAAGTAGTACTTACGATGGTCGCCGTGATGTGATCGAATCAACGCGTGCCGCTTATGACTTTTTGACGGCATTGCACAATCAGTTTGGTAGTTGGGAATTGGCATTGGCCGCTTATAATGCGGGGCCCGGTCGTGTGCAAAAGGCCATTGACGCCAATAGAGCTCAAGGCTTACCAACCGACTACTGGTCACTAAGATTGCCCACTGAAACCATGAACTATGTGCCGCGCTTTTTGGCAGTTGCCGAAATCGTCGCCAAACCTGAGCAATATGGTGTCTACCTACCGGCTATCGCTAACCGCCAACATTTCCGTAGTGTGCCAGTTAATTATGGCGTGAGCTTAGCTGAAGTATCACAAGTGACCGGTGTTAGCTACGACGAATTAGAAAGACTAAATACGGCGCTGACCTCAGCACGTATCGATTCATCAGGTCCGCAGCGTATTATTATTCCTAATGATATCAGTCTCTCTACTGACGCTAAGCTCAGCGCCTTAAGAGGGAATGGCAGTAGTAATGTCATTGCTTCTAGTAACGCTAGCAGCAACACAACGCCAAGCTATTCAGGAACTACGACGCCAAGCTATAACAATAAGCCCTATACTGGCAGCACCTCATTACCCTCTACCGGTAGTGCCCTTGCTGATTATGCTGCCAGCGCCAGTGTACCGCAGCAGACCACAAGTTATATCTCACCAACTGCATCACCGACGAGTAGCTCTGTTTATAGCGGCAATGCATCAGTTCGGACTGAGCCACCGCTAACATCAGCAGAAACGAATAAAATTAATGCTGAGCTAAAAAGCAGTAACAGCTTACCGACCACATCGGCGCAAATTACCCAGAACAATACCATCACTCAAGAGCCGCCGTTAAGTAAGGCAGAGCGTGATTTTATTGCCAGTCAAATTCGGATTAATACGCCTGAAACCAATGTCATTAACGCGGATGGTAATATCAATCTATCGGCAGTACAGACGCAACAGTCTGTCTTAGAAGCCACGGGAAAAGAGAAGAAACTGAGCTTTCCAAAAACCTCAGTCAGTAAACCAAAACCTCAAGGCACACGTACCACTTATACGGTCAAACGTGGTGATACTTTAGCTAATATTGCCAGTCGCTCTGGTGTAAGCTGGCGCGATATTGCTGAATGGAACCAGATGGATGCCAGTGCCAAGCTGCTGTCTGGCAGTACCTTATATTTATATAATGCCAAAACTATCGAGCCGTTAAGCACGGCTAAAAGCACCATAGCAAGCCAGCCTGAAAGCTATGTGGTACAAGGTGGTGATACCTTAATAGGCACTGCCAATCGCTTTGATTTATCAGTGACCCAGCTTGCAACCTATAATAACTTGAGCAGTAGAGCTGACTTGCTACGCGGTCAAAAATTATGGCTTGTCCCTGGTAAAGTAACCGCACCAGTCAGCACACCGGCTGCACCATCGACTAAACCAAGTAAGACATCGACTGCGACCAAAAACTATAAAGTAAAAGCAGGCGATGGTTTGATTGCGCTCGCCCGCCAATTTAATGTATCAACCGAGACGTTGGCCAGCTTAAATAACATTGGTACGACGGATTCATTGTATGTCGGTCAAACATTGAAAGTGCCTGCCAGTGTTGACTTTACATCTGTGAGTAGTACGCCTAGTAGTACAACGAATAATACTAGCAATAGCAGTAAAGCCAGTGGTTCAAGCTCAGTGCCAACGACCAATTATAAAGTCAAATCAGGGGATACTTTAATTGGCATTGCTAATAGCATTGGCGTTAGCGCCGAAGAAATTGCTGCCGTAAACAGTAACTTTGATGCAAAGGCTCGCTTACAACGTGGACAAACGATTAAAGTGCCAGTATCTAAAGAGTTGGTGGATCGTCAGCTCAATGATGAAGCGGTCAGCTACAAGGTTAAATCAGGTGATACCTTAACGGCTGTCGCCCAACGCTACAATATTGGTTTGAGTGATTTGGCAACAGCGAATAATTTAAAAACCAATTCTAATTTGATACTTGGTCGTACGATTACCATTCCTGCTAAAGGTAGCGTCAGTAGTTCTAGTAACAGCAGTGCTGCTACCAGTACCAACAGCAAGAGTAACAGTGCTGCTAATGCAGAGACAAAAAGTAGTACCAATACGTCGACTGCCAATAGCAGTAGCGGCAAAAAGCTTGGCAACACAGAGAGTTACAAAGTTCAGTCTGGTGATGGACTCATTGTGCTAGCCCGTCGTTTTGGTGTTTCAGTAGAGGATTTAGCTGCCACCAATAACATGGCAACTGGTGCACAATTACAGCGTGGGCAGACGATTAAAGTACCGAAAGTAACGGTCAGCTATACCGTTGGGTCAGGAGATAGCTTGATTGGACTGGCACGTAAATATGGCGTGTCAACCAAAGAGCTTGCTGATATGAATAACATTGCAGTGGATACGATGCTGCAACGCGGTCAACGCCTCACGGTACCTAATCGCTAAGCTAGCTATATTTTTATAAACGTTATGCATTAAAAAAGCTGCTCTTGTCAAAGAGCATCTTTTTATTTGGCTATCTATATATTTAGAAATTTTTAGTTAACTGCTTTTAAGTAAAAATGTTCAAATGAAAGCGGTCATTAGACAGTGGTGGTCTTAATCGTCTCAAGATAACTTCTGATGTTAGTCACATAATGCATCGCTTGACCATAGCGGCTGTTCGAAGCTTTGTTTTCAGATAAATAGGCATATATATTTGCCCAACTTTTATCATTGATACCATTAGCACTCAACTTACGCTGGATGCCTTTGACGGCATTTGGACCCATGTTATACGCGGCTAGCGCAAACCAAAGCCGGTCTGTTTTTGGTACATCAGCAAAATCAGTCTTCATCTGCTCCAAGTAACGAGCGCCGCCACCGATACTTTGGTAAGGGTCAACGCGGTCTGAGACGCCCATTGCTTTAGCCGTATTATTGGTCAACATCATGATACCGCGTACGCCTGTTGGCGAGACGGCATTGGCATCTAAATGTGATTCTTGATAGCCCATCGCAACCAGCAATTCCCAATCATGATTGTAGGTACGTGCTTGTTCTTCAAATGAAGACTGATAATCTGGCAGCTTTTCTGTCAGGGTCTTTTTAAAGTGGTCTTGACTATAGGCATCTTTTAGCAAGTCTTGATTATAAAAAGCAGCTAGCTTCTGCGTATTTTCGAGCTTGATGCTATCACATAAAAAGTAACTGGCTTTTTGTGATAATGGGTCGTTGGCTGAATTGAAGGTCCAGCTCACTTTAGGGTGTAAGCCATTTTTGGTCAAACTGGCGTCATAACCACAGCTGACATTGACAGAGGATAAATTAAGCTGGCTTTTTAATTGTGTACTGGCAGTGGTCAGTGCCATATCGGCATCGCCTGATTGTAATGCTCTGAGCGCCGCTTCTTCATCAGCATAAGCTTTGAGGGTAACTTTTACCCCGAGCTGATCAGCATAGTTACGCACTAAGTCGTAACCAAAGCCATGTTGGAAGCCGTCAGTCGCAAAATACGTGCTGTCACCTGGAACAGCAGCAATGGTCAAGGTATTCTCCAGCATGACATGATCATAGGCTGGTACTTGCGTATGTATCGTCGTCAAACTCTCAGCAGGGAGAGAGAGAAGGGCAATACTAGATATTTGCGCCAATTTTTTGGTTTTGGTAAAACGAGTTACTTTAATAGGTGTAACAAATGGAACGATGTTACTTTTGGTGCTCAGTAAGCGTTTAGATGGACGCAGTATATATGAGATACGGCGTTTGGCCCCTCGCGCAGATACTTTCACACGATAAGTAATACGCTGCATGGATGTCTCCTAATTTTAGCCATCCTGCTTATCGTAAAAATGCACATACATTTATAGTCACTCTATGCTGATCTATTGAGTATAAATGTATGTGTACTTTAGATGCTAAGGCACTTATTAAACGCATAAGTGCCATATCACCTTGTTTAAATATAGCGCCGCTAACATAAATCTTATAAAGGTAGCGGTAATATTATCTCTCAGTCATCTATTAACGTGCTATCAATCTAGTTTTGAGACATTTCTCTTAAAACTTTCATTTTAAAAAATAGTTCTCAAAAACCAGAACGCACAATACCATGAAGGATATAAATCAGATGATTCCTTCATCGCTGATAGAGTTGACCAAGTATTAAACGACTATAGTAAACATAGATAAGGTCATGAATAAGTCATTAAGACAAAAACGTAGTTAAGTGGTTGGTGTGCTAATGTTATCAACCTGTGCTACGCTGATATTAAGCACTATCTACTCTTTAAATAATTTGTAGTAGAGTAAATAGCGCCCAATATCGCTTGTCCAGCAATAAGGCTAAGCAAATCACCGTATTTAATAGTTATTAGAAACACACTATCAAATCAGTGGTGCTTTAACGTATTGCAACACTAAAAAAAGGAATACCGTACTGCTAAAAATATATTGTGCAGACATAGTATTCGCAGTGGCAGCCATCTAAAATCTCATCAATTCAACAGAATAATGAGTTTTTAGATAGTCACTATTATTTCAGCGCCATAACCGGAAGCTATAATAAATGGGAAGTCTCATGACAAGACGTTCTTTCTTCAGGTGCTAATATGCGGATATTTATTATATTATTCAAGTGGAGTTAATAGAATAGCGATAAAACTTAACAATCAAGCTACAGACGGTTAAAAACAGCTCCATTTTGGGTGTTCTGTAAATGAGCGCTGATACATTCAAGTCAGCATAAAATAAATATCTGTGTGATTAAGCAGGGTTATCAATATCCACAAAAGTCACAGGCAGTCCAAACTGCTGAGCAATGATATTGCCTAATGCTTCAATGCCACCGCATTCTGTCGCATGATGTCCACAGGCAAAATAGTCAATCCCAAGCTCACGAGCAATATGGGTGGTACGTTCTGATATTTCACCAGAAATAAATGCATCACAGCCCATCAATGCTGCTTGCTCAATCATATCTTGTGCGCCGCCCGTACAGATGCCTACCCGTTCAATCAGTCTATTATTTTCTCCATCGTCCTTAGTGTTCGTCGAGATTTTATAATCCGCAGAAATATGTAATGGCATACGCCCCAATGCTTGCGTAATCTGAGCGATAAGACTTTGAGCATTCTGCGGTGTGCAAATGGCAATATTGCCAACGGGGTGTGTTTCAGCAGGATAAAGTGCCCCGATGATGGTCATGTCTAATGACTCAGCCAGTTTAGCGTTGTTGCCAATGACAGGGTGGGCATCGAGCGGTAAGTGATAGCCAATCAAAGAGATGCCATGTTGCATCAGTTTACGGATACGTTGACCTTTCATGCCAGTGAGGGGCGCAGATTCGCCTTTCCAAAAATAACCGTGATGTACCATAATGGCATTGGCATTATCGGCAATAGCGGCATCAATCAATGCTTCACATGCAGTCACACCAGTGATGATGCGCTGAATAGGTTGCCCGCCATCTACTTGTAAGCCATTGGGTGCATAATCTTTAAAAGCATCCGCTGATAAGTAATCGTCACAAAATTTGCTTAAGGATTGTGCGGTAATCGTTGTATTTGATGATTTGGTTAAGATATCGTGCGCGCTCATGGCATTCCCTTATAACGGTTTCAGTAGCTCAAGTATTTATAAAACATAGATAATTTTTCATAATAGCCATTTTAACATGATGTGATAAAAGAGTAGATAAGCTCAATAACTGAAACGGTACACGATGCGTTACTATTCGGCTGTTTTGCCAGTTATAATTCGCATACCTGAGCCTGTATGATTGATAGCGTTTAACGCATCTTATCTTGCTAATAGCACATGATTGGTAAGAGCTGTTTGACTTTGTTTATCATTAACTGTTTTTACAAAAATTTATAGAGGTTTTTATATGTCGTCATCTCGGAATGCCAACAACAAGGCTGGTCTGTCAAAGTGGTTACCTTGGATTTTGTTGCTAATAATGATTGCAGCATTTGTCTGGTTGTTTGCGAGTATGAAGATGGCATCAGAGGCAGAGTGGGAACCGCCGAGGACCACACCTGCTGAGCAACAAGCCTCTGCACCTGTGGGAGATACAGCAACAGCTATCTCTTCTTATCATAATGGCGTTGCTCGTGCATCGCAATCAGTCGTCAACATCTATACCACCCAAACGATGGCAGAACATCCTTATATGAATGATCCGGTTTTGCGCCGGTTTTTTGAGTTCCATGGTGGACCGTCAGAAGAACAGGGCAATACCAACTTGGGCTCTGGCGTAATCGTCTCAGAAGACGGTTATATCGTGACCAATGCGCATGTACTTGAAAAGGCAGATGAGATTACCGTTGCTTTTAATGATGGTCGCAAGAGCCGTGCTCAACTGATTGGTACGGATCCAGACAGTGATTTGGCGGTGATTAAAGTGGATATGAAAGGACTAACGCCATTGGGATTCCGTAAAGAACCTATTCGTGTTGGGGATGTGGCCTTAGCGATTGGTAATCCGTTCGGTGTGGGTCAAACGGTCACTCAAGGTATTATTTCAGCGACTGGACGTACAGGGCTCGGTGTGAATAAGTTTGAAGACTTTATTCAAACCGATGCGGCTATCAATCCCGGTAACTCAGGTGGAGCGCTGGTTGATGCTCACGGTGAGCTGGTTGGTATCAATACGGCTATTTATTCACGCTCTGGCGGTTCTATGGGTATTGGCTTTGCCATTCCTACTGCTATCGTTGAGCAAGTGATGAATGCACTTATTAAAGATGGTAAGGTCAGTCGTGGTTGGCTCGGTATCGAGATACAGTCACAACTGCGAGATCCTACGCAGCTTGAAACTTCCACGGGTGTAGAAGTTCTCAACGTTGTTCCTAAGAGTCCAGCGGCTAAGAGTGGTCTGCGCGTTGGTGATATTATTCTTACGATTGATGGCGTTGAGATGACTGATGCCAATACTTTAATTCAGTATGTCGCTCGCAAAGCACCCAATACCACGCTCTTTGCTCAAATCTTACGTCAAGGTAAAAATGCGCAAGTGAAGATATTGTTAGAGGAGCGTCCAGTAGAGGAACCTACAACAGTTCCCGTTGTCATCCAAGATGAGATGCTTGGTGGTAATCAGCAGCCAAGCTTACAAGGTCCAGAACAGGATGTCCCGATGATGTCAGAAGCAGAGCGTGACCGTATGCGTGAAGAGCTTTTAGAGTTATTTGAAAGGGATGGTGCGCCTTTATAGAGCAAGTCTACTGCCTACTATCTGATATTTAATACTGATATAGTCAGTTAAATATAAAAGAGGTACGTTAAAAATAGATTTATGCTGGGATAAATTTTCCTCGCTTGCTGTGCGCTTCGCACTGCAGAGGCTTCGAAAAATTTATCCCAGCAGCACTGTATTCTTCTTAAATTAAATCGACTATATAAAAAAGCGCGCTATCTTTAAGACAGCGCGCTTTTTTTATTAATTTTTAATTGGCTTAAAGACTACTTTTCAATAGAGTCATGACTAATATAAATCACCCCTTGTACTCTACAACAGCAGGGCAGGATTTCATCTTCTTCAATCATGGCTAATGGTTCAAACGGATAATCAATGACATGTGAGCTGGCGATACGCTTTATCCGGCAACTGCCACAATAGCCTTCCTTACATTGATAATTGACATCATGTCCGGTGCGCAGCAATCCATCAAGCAGACTTTCATCATCATGCAAGTAAAATTGCTTCTTACTCGTCATTACCCAAGTCATAGTTTTTACCCTGTCCATTTCCCTATCGTTTTGTACTGTCTAAACGCCGTTCTCTCAAAAATCATTCTCTAAAGCTCTAAAGTTCAAAGTCATCAAAGTCGCTGTCTGATAAGTCTGAGTCAATTTGACCGACCAAGTACGAGCTGATTTCAGTTTCTTGTGGTGCAACTTGCACGTTATCAGAAGACAACCACGTATTAATCCACGGAATAGGGTTTGATTTAGAATTTGGGAAGGCGACTGGTAAGCCAACCGCTTCCATACGTAAGTTGGTGATATATTCGATATATTGGCAAAGGATGTCTTTATTGAGACCAATCATTGAGCCATCTTTGAATAAATAACCTGCCCATTCTTTTTCTTGCTCGGCGGCCTTACGGAAGATCTCGATACTTTGCTCATAGCACTCACTGGCAATCTCTACCATCTCGGGATCGTCACGACCGTTACGCATCAGGTTAAGAATATGCTGCGTACCGGTTAAATGTAGCGCCTCATCACGAGCGATTAGCTTAATAATCTTGGCATTACCTTCCATCAGCTTGCGTTCAGCAAAGGCAAACGAGCAAGCAAACGACACATAAAAGCGTATAGCTTCTAGCACGTTGACCGCCATCAAGCACAAATAAAGCTGCTTTTTCAGTGATTTTAAACTAACGGTCACTTCTTTGCCATTAATGGTATGCGTGCCAGCACCGTGCATATTGTAAAGCTGTGAATCATAGTACAAGTCATCGTAGTACTTAGCGATATCAGACGCACGCTCTAAAATGTGCTCGTTTTGCATGATGTCATCAAACACAATACCGGGATCATTGACGATATTACGAATGATATGGGTGTAGCTGCGTGAGTGAATGGTCTCAGAAAACGTCCACGTCTCAATCCATGTTTCAAGCTCAGGAATAGACACCAATGGCAATAACACAACGTTTGGGCTACGACCTTGGATAGAATCGAGTAGCGTCTGATATTTCAGGTTACTAATAAAAATATGCTGCTCATGTGACGATAGATTGCCGTAGTCAATGCGGTCGCGTGAGACATCGACTTCTTCTGGACGCCAAAAGAACGATAGCTGTTTTTCAATCAGCTGCTCAAAGATAGGGTGCTTTTGCTGGTCATAACGCGCCACGTTGACTGGCTGACCGAAGAACATCGGCTCTTTTAAAGCATTGTTTGGTGTTTGGCAAAAAATTGAGTAAGTCATCGTTCTACCTTTATAAGTGATACAGTTTATTAATCTAAAAGTTTGATATGCTGTTTTTAAAAATACGGCTTTAAAAACATCAGCAAAAATACGTTATAGGCTCTCTATTATAAGTTCTCTAAAGATATTTGTATTGGCACTTGTCCATCATTCATATAAGCTTTAAATATCTCGCTAAGCTCGACATCATCTAAGCCTTCTAGCTCATCGACGGCACTCTTGCGCAGTGTCTCCAAATCAACGTCTAACGGTTCTTTTTTCGTTGGCTTCTTTACTGATTTTTTTGGCTCTTTTGCTGCTTGCTTAAGTACTTCTTTCTTTGGTGCTTCGTGCACGCTTAACTGCTGCCGAGCGTCTTCGATGTCGACTGTGACTTGGACGATGTAGGATTGACCATCGTTTAGGTCTGAAAATACGTTAGGGATAAACAAACCACCGTCTTTGATGATTGCGGTATATTGCACGTCTATGACCTCCGTCATTTTTATTCTGTCTGTGTTTCAATTATGGTTGGCGTGTCGTCAGACTGTCATATATTTTGTTATTTTCTCTTTTGCCTACTGCTAGCACATAAACCACGACGACGTCATCTTTGACGGTATACACCAGACGATAGCCTATGGTGCGTAGTTTGATTTTATAGGCATCCGTATGTCCTGAGAGTTTTGAAGCAGGAACACGCGGGTTTAATAAGCGCTGCTGTAACTTTTTCTTAAACTGCTGCTGAATACTGGGCGCTAACTTTTTCCATTCTTTCAACGCTAAAGGATGAAACTCAAGATTATAAGTCATCCAAACTTACCTTTATAGGTACTTGCCCGTCATTCATTCGTGCGCTAACCGTTTGGCTTAATGCCATATCGTCCATCGCTTCCATCATGCGCTCATACATGTCTGTTGAAACCAAGTAAGCCACAGGTTTATTGTGGTTTAAAATAGCAATAGACTCACCATCTGACTGTTTAATTAGTGCCGAAGGGTTGGTCTTTAACTCTGAGATACTGGCTGTCTGTGTCGCAAATATTGGTTGCACGATTCATTCTCCGTTAAAACTACGCTCTAAATATAGGGCTAATTTTAGCACGAAAATTAGGTCTTAATTGTTAATCTATATTTTTTGTAGGGTGTGCCTCGCGCACCTTTAAACACAATCTGGGCGTACACTAAAGCTAAATTGGTACAGAGATTCTATCTCTAGCTACACATATGTTGTTTTTGATAATGTAACATTCTACCCAATGTTCGCCATTAAAATTACTGGATTCAACAAGTTTAGACGTTTTGTGCTTACCAGATGAACTGGGTTGCAATTTACCTCTTTGCTGCTTTTTTTCTTTTGCCAAAGAACCAACGTTACGAACTTTCCATTTAACTTCGTAAGGTGGTTCAACATCTATCGATTGAATATGAAACTCTAAATCTCGACTCATTGGAACAGTCATTGAAGGTAGGGATTCTTTAAGCATCTTCCAAGTTTTAGATTCTCGGCTTATAGAATAATCGATAGAAACACTATTTCTTATGTCTACTTTTCCACTATATTCATATTCAATGAATTGTTCGTCAGGTGCTTTACGTATAGCTAACAAACTTTCTGAAATAGTTTCATTTTCTTCTATAGGGAAGTTAATTCCGAAAACTTTTGACCAGTTTTCATTCGCTATCACTTCATCTTCAAGCGCTTCCAAACATAATTGATAGGCTTTTTTAATTTTCCTATGACCTTGCCAAGATCCATGAACTACTTGATTACTACCAGGAGCGCGCCAAATTTTCTTATCTGGAGAAGTCTCATATTGATCATACAAATATTTAAAGAAATCCTTGGTTAAATCGCCATAATCTTTATAACTACTATTTTTATGTTCTGAATAAGAGTTAAAAAAATTGTAAGCTAATGTGTCTATCCATAATCCAGAAAAATTAATCCCAACATTATTTTTCCATGCTCTTATCATTCTAGATAAGTGGCGATATGTATTATCAGTGCATTCATCATTTAACTCTCTAGTTGCTCTTATTTCTTTCTTAGGTTTAGTTTCCCTCCATCTACCACCTTCATTTGTATCAGGATAGATATATATATCCGTATCTAAATTGCCATCATCGTCTTTATCAAGGTAAAAAGTCGGTAGAACCTCTATACGGAAACCATCTAAATTAACCTCTACAATTTGTCCGTCAGCTTTCACTCTATCATCTTCATAAACCTCTTGAAGAGCTTTTTTTACATCTTGTAGGAGTGAGCTTTGCTTAGAGCTAGAATAACTATTAAACTTATCATATGTACTTTTAGGTAACTCAAAAGCCATATCTAAGTCGCTTATTCCGTGTATTCCTGTTCGGCGACCATATGAACCTATTTGATAACAATTATTAGAGTCGTTATCTGATTCATAATAGTAATCATTTAATGCTTTAGTAACTTTTTTATAGTTCGCGGAAATTTCATCGCTATTGCTTATGTGAATATTCTTTATAAACTGATTAAATAATGATGCCGTAGTCATGCACATATTCCTTTTAATAAGGCCAAAATTGATGTAGCTTGGCCATTTGCAACTACCAAGTTAGCTATGAAATAGGCAGTAATAGAAAGGAAAATGATTAATATAAAAATAATGCAGCATAGGAAAAAGGAAAAAGGCAATTTATCGAAAAAGAGTTTTAAACCAAGTTCATTGACAAACCATTGTGAATTCACCTTTTTTGTCCAAAATATTTTCAAGTGGGCATACCAATCACTACCAAATACTTGGGTAGAAATAGCTTGATTTTTTTGTTCTAAATCTAAAGTACGTAACTCATTAATAAAATTAGATATATCATCGTCTTCACTTGATTTAACTTTATAATATAAGTCTTTAAGCTTAAGCTCTAACTGTTCAAGATTTTGAGCGGATTGTATATACTTTTTATCTTGGTATTGTCTTAAGTAGAGCGGAACATATGCGATACTTGCTAACGTAAATGCTATGACTGCTATACTATTTACAAAGGGGTAGAAAGCGGAAGATATAGCGGCAATGGCAAGGATTATACCAATACGAGAAGATGTTTTCTCTGAGATATCCGCAGTGGAATATGATTTATCACGACCATAACTAGTCGAATATCCAATATTCGCTATTTCATGTAGTAACTGTTCTTTTGTCATTGATATTACTCATTTCTATAGGATTAACTTCCATATTATATTTCCCTCTTTATATAGGTAGACGTAGGTTTGATTGCTGAATTACCTACGCCTCTATTCTATAATTAAACCTAAATCTTACAAGCACCGCCAGCACAATCATCTTCCATATCCGCTTGGGCATCGTTCGCACCATCACGAGTATTGTGATAATACAAGGTCTTCACGCCAAGCTTATACGCCGTCAACAAGTCTTTTAGCAATATCTTCATTGGTACACGACCACCTTCATAACGAACGGGATCGTAGTTGGTATTGGCAGAGATACTTTGATCGACGAACTTCTGCATGATAGCGACCAGCTTTAGGTAACCGTCATTATTTGGCATTTGCCATAGTAGCTCGTACTGATCTTTTAGCTTATCAATCTCAGGCACGACTTGCTTTAAGATACCATCTTTTGACGCTTTGATAGAGACCAGCCCACGTGGTGGCTCGATACCGTTAGTGGCGTTGGCAATCTGACTAGAGGTCTCAGACGGCATCAAAGCAGTTAGGGTAGAGTTGCGCAGACCGTGAGTGGTGATTTCAGTGCGTAGCGTTTCCCAATCGAGATGTAGCGGCTCTTGGCAGATTTTATCCAAGTCTTTCTTGTACGTATCAATCGGCAAGATACCTTGCGAATAAGTAGTCTCATTAAAGGCAGGGCACGCGCCTTGTTCTTTTGCCAATTTGTTTGAGGCTTTTAAGAGATAGAATTGCAACGCTTCAAAGGTTTGATGGGTTAGACCAAGCGCGCTATCGTCTGAATAGCGTACGCCATTTTTCGCTAAGTAATACGCGTAGTTAATTACACCAACACCTAAGGTACGGCGACGCATACTGCCATTCTCAGCAGCTTTGACTGGATAGTCTTGATAGTCGAGCAGGGCATCAAGGGCACGGACGATTAGCTCGGCTGGCTCTTCAATGTCGCTAACGTTTTCAACTTTACCTAAATTGACCGCAGATAGCGTACAAAGGGCAATCTCGCCTGCTTCGTCATTGATATTATCAAGTGGCTTAGTCGGTAACGCAATCTCCATACAGAGGTTTGATTGGCGAATTGGCGCAACAGTCGGGTCAAACGGACTATGAGTGTTGCAATGGTCGACGTTTTGGATATAGATACGACCGGTGCTGGCGCGCTCTTGCATCATTAAGCTAAACAATTCCGTGGCTGGAATTTGACGGCTACGGATTGATTTGTCTTGCTCGTACTTAGTATACAGCTCTTCAAACTTATCTTGATCTTCAAAGAAGGCATCGTATAAGCCTGGGACATCAGAAGGTGAGAACAAGCTGATATCTTGACCTTTAATCAGGCGGCTATATAAAGTCTTGTTAATCTGTACGCCATAATCCATGTGACGGACACGGTTGTCTTCGACGCCGCGGTTGTTTTTCAGAACCAATAATGACTCAACTTCTAAATGCCATAATGGGTAAAATAACGTTGCAGCACCGCCACGGACGCCGCCTTGTGAGCAGCATTTAACAGCTGTCTGAAACAATTTATAAAACGGCACACAGCCAGTATGTTGTGCTTCACCGCCACGGATAGGGCTACCAAGGGCACGAATACGACCGGCGTTGATGCCGATACCGGCACGCTGTGATACATAACGTACGATGGCGCTAGTGGTAGCGTTGATAGAGTCAAGGTTGTCACCGCACTCAATCAGGACGCATGAGCTAAACTGACGTGATGGTGTACGTACGCCTGACATGATTGGCGTTGGTAGCGAGATTTTGAATTGTGAGGTCGCATCATAAAAGCGCTTCACATAGTCGAGACGTTCGGATTTGTCATAGCTGGCAAACAGACACATGCCAACCAGCATATATAAAAACTGTGGGCTCTCAAAGACGGTCTTAGAAACGCGGTCCTGTACGAGGTATTTACCAGCCATTTGCTCAACAGCAGCATAAGCAAGATTCATATCGCGCCAGTGGTCAAGGTATTCTTCTAATTTATCAAATTCAGCACGGCTATAATCGGCTAAGATATGCGCGTCATATTTGCCCGCGTCGGTAAGCTTTTGCACATGATCAAACAGATGCGGCGGGGTAAATTTATTGTAGGCAATCTTACGTAAGTGGAAGATGGCCAAACGAGCAGCTAGATACTGATAGTCAGGGGTGGTTTCAGAGATAAGATCAGCGGCAGACTTGATGATGGTTTCGTGAATATCACGAGTCTTGATACCTTCATAAAACTGAATGTGCGACTTTAGCTCAACTTGTGACACCGACACATTATCTAAACCGTGAGCTGCCCACTCGATAACCTTATGAATTTTATCTAACTCGATAGGCTCTAAACGTCCATCACGTTTGGTTACTTGGATTTTATCGATATGTGTCATGCTGACCTCGTAAGTTGATTGCTTGTTAATTATTTAATGATTTAATGATTTATAGTGATGCTGCACGGCGTATAACCGGCAGGCATTCTTTATGACGCTATAACACTCTGTCATGGCAGAGTGTTTTTTTAGGCAAAAAGCTGCCTCTGCTCAGAGTGATACATTAAATCACTGAGCACTACATATAGCGTATTTGTTAGTAGGTGGACACAATATAGCGGGAAAATTTTGAAAATGCTATATTGATTTTAGTATCAAACTATGTTGCTCAGAGGTTGCAACGTGTTCAAATTTTGGCAAAGGACGATGGGATAAGGGTTAGACGGCAATGATAAAAATAATAAAAGTTTTGTAAAAAAAGGCGTGAATTTACTTTTTATGGTTTGCTCAATTGACCAGCGAGAGTCGCCGTCATGTGATGCATATTTCGGGTGATGATTGTACCCTAGACAACAAAAAATCGCCACCCATATGAGTGACGATTTGGACGAAAAAGGTGCTGGTTTTTTCTAAATGAATATCAGCGTGATTATACGACCATACGTACCGTTTTTGCGCTATCAAGTGCGGCATATAAGATATTTACTTGCTCAACATGGGTCAAATACAAGTTGACACGAACCGAATGAAAGCGACCAGTTTTTGAAGGCCTGACTTCTGTAGATGCCAAATCAAATTCTGGAAATTGGCTACCAAGAATCAGCTTCACTTCATTGAGCAAGCTTTCATGCTGGCCTTCATGACCGATGATGCTCATCGGATAGTTCATCGGGAATTCCCAAAGCTCCGGGTTTTGTACGTCGGTTTTTTTACCTTTGATGTTATCGGTATCATTGACCAACTCGCCGATGTTGACCTCTTTTTTAGTCACTTGCTCTTGTTGGTTATTATTTTTCTTGCTTGAATTTTGATTGCTGAAGTTTTGATTGGTAGTGTCTTTTGGGTCATCGCTCATGATGTTGTCCTTATTTTTTATTGAATAGGGTCAAATATTGGCGCTTAAATAAAGCACAAAAAAGCTGAGACTCGCTCAGCTTTTTGATAATATTTTGCTTAATAACGTCCTGTCTACTTTATATGGTCTAAGTCAGCTATTTTCAAGAAGCTGGTTTTTATAAAGTAGATTTCTAAAATTAGTCATTTTCAAGGAAAGAGCGCAAATGCTCAGAACGTGATGGATGACGTAATTTGCGTAGCGCTTTTGCTTCAATCTGACGAATACGCTCACGCGTTACATCAAACTGCTTACCGACTTCCTCTAGAGTATGATCGGTTGGCATATCGATACCGAAGCGCATTTTTAGCACGCGCGCTTCACGTTCAGTTAAGTTGCTAAGCACATCACGAGTGGCTTCACGCAGACCTGCAGCTGTCGCATCGTCAACAGGGCTTGAGATAGTACCATCTTCGATGAAATCACCTAGGTGCGAGTCTTCATCATCACCGATTGGCGTCTCCATTGAGATAGGCTCTTTGGCAATTTTTAGCACTTTACGGACTTTAACTTCGTCCATCTCTAAGCGTTCGCCTAATTCCTCAGGCGTCGGCTCGCGTCCCATTTCTTGTAGCAATTGACGTGAGACACGGTTGATTTTGTTAATCGTCTCAATCATATGCACAGGAATACGAATGGTACGCGCTTGGTCAGCGATAGAGCGGGTAATTGCCTGACGAATCCACCATGTGGCATAGGTTGAGAACTTGTAACCACGGCGATATTCAAATTTATCAACCGCTTTCATCAGACCAATATTACCTTCTTGAATGAGATCCAAGAATTGTAGACCACGGTTGGTATATTTTTTCGCAATAGAGATAACCAGACGTAGGTTAGCTTCGACCATCTCTTTTTTGGCACGGCGAGCCTTTGCTTCACCGATAGCCATACGGCGCGCCACATCTTTCATGTCGTGGATTTTCATATCGAGCTGCTGCTCGTAATCAAGAATCTTACGCTGTAATAAAATAACGTCGTCGGTGACTTTTTCTAATGTGCCAGCAAATGCAGGCTTGCCTTTAATACGCTCAATCAACCAATCGACGTTGGTTTCATTACTAGGGAAGGTTTTACGGAACTCTTCACGCGGCATACGACCACGGCGAATGACCAAACGCATGATTTGACGCTCTTGCTTACGCACATCATCATAGACATCATGCATAATCGCCATTACTTGATCTGAGAGGCGATTGTTCAGTTTTAGCATCATAAAGCGTACAGCAAGTTGCTCGTAGGCTTCATCAGCTTCTGTGCTACCACGACCATAATCAAGCAAGGCTTGTTTGGCTTTGATAAATAGATTTTCGATCTCTTCTAGACGCAGGCGTACTTCTTCTGGATCGATACCGCTGGTTTCTTCTTCGGCTTCTTCTTCAGTTTCGTCTTCGTCCTCGTCATCATCATCGCGCGCCGCTTTTGCTTTTACTTTGATAACAGGCGGGTTCTCTTTTTCTTCTTTGATGCGCTCTCTTTCTTCTTTCGCCGCCTCTTTTGCTTCTTGGGCAGCGATTTTGTCTGCTTCGGTTTCAGGATCTAAGAAACCGGTAATGACGTCAGAGAGCTTTTTGTCGCCATCTTGTACTTTTTGATACTCGTCAAGAACGAACTGTACCGTACCAGGCCAATAAGACATCGCATGCTGTACATCACGAATACCTTCTTCGATACGCTTGGCAATAACAATCTCGCCTTCACGAGTTAGTAGATCAACGGTACCCATTTCGCGCATATACATACGCACAGGGTCAGTAGTACGACCAGGATCGGTCTCAACCGCTGCTAATACCGCTGCTGCCTCGTCTGCTGCTGACTCATCATCGCTTGACTCATCGTTCATCAAGATGTCATCGGCGTCGGGCGCAGATTCAAAAATTTTAATGCCAACGTCCGTTAGCATTTGTACGATATCTTCGATCTGATCACTTTCAGTGATAGAGTCGGGGAGTTGGTCATTCACCTCAGCATAGGTTAAGTACCCTTGCTCTTTACCCATTTGGATTAAGGTGGCCAGTTGAGATGTGGACTTAGAAACTGACTTATCGTTCATAAATACTCGCTTACTTGCATCGGACATTTTTATATTGTGACTTGCTATCGCTCGCTCGGTGCGTTGATGTAATCAATCGATTCATCAAAATAGGGCGTAAAGGTTGTCAATAATAACAAAAATGAGTGGATATGAATAAAGGCTCAAAATACTACAATCACAGTGCCAAAAAACGGCAAAAAATTAGTAACGCTAAAAAGACTTCAAAATAGTAATACCTAAAAACTCACCATTAAAAAATGCTGGTTAAAAAACTTATACCTAAAATTGTGCTCAATAATGCGGGCTTGTCGTCATTCATCAAGCAGTGCTATAAATATATAGCGACACAGTTTAACACAGACCGTAGTAATCAAGCACGAGGTAGTGATATCTACCGACTGTTTTTTACTGATTATTTGCCATCAGTTGAGTGTTTAACACTCTTTTAAGGTCGGCTTTGACTACTGGGTATATTGATTAATAGTGGGGGCAACCGCTATGCTTTTAAAGGGTTGCTTCTTGATAAATAAAAACCAAGGGTAAATATTAAGATTTAACCGTCGCCATTTGTGCCGATTGTTCTGCATGCTGCGCACGTAGCCAGTCGTTTAATCGCTGACTTTGCATTTTTACAATAGTTGCTTTCACATAATCGGGATTTTTAATCATTTTTTTCATATGGCGTTCAAGAAGTTGACTTACTAGCTCTTCAATCAAGCCATCTAAACTTAATACATTACGAGCAATAAGGGCTTTATAAAAGCTGCCCCAATCGCGGCTAATTGTCTCTTGGGTCAAAGGCTTAACGTTGGATAAGATAAAGTGCGCTGCTGCATTAGCATCTTTTGGCAAATGATTGAGGCAGCGCTTAATGGTGCTGACGATATCAAGTAGCGCCGCGTCTTGCATATCTTCCCAAGCCAGTGGGCGTAATACATCCGCAGAGGCTTTTTGTTTGATATGGGCAGGCAAGTGCAACTCATGAATACCTGCTTGCTGCCAAATCGCTTCGATAGGATCATCAATCAATGTACGTGGCTGAAACACAAAGCACAATTGCAATTGTTGACTGGTGGTCATTTCACCATCAAAGTCTAGCAGTGCATCTCTTGCATCTTTATTCTGGCTACGTTTACCGCCAAGCTTTTGATAGATATCATTGTTGAGCAGATAACGAAAGCTACTGCCTTTCGGCAATGCAGTGGTCAATGAGCGCACTTGCGACATCAGCTTGGCTTTACCTTCTACCAAGGTCAAGTCGTAACGATCACTTAAATAAGCAAAAATATATTGTGACAGCGGCATGGCGTTAGCGATTTGTTCACGCATGGCATCGCCGCCCTGACTTTTTATAAAGGTATCAGGATCATGATTATTGGGCAGTGTCAAAAACCTTAATTCTTTATCGTCCGCCAGCACAGGCAGCGCAACTTCAAGGGTGCGCCAAGCCGCTTTTTGTCCGGCACTATCACCATCAAAACTCAACGTTAGGGTAGGGTTGAGCGTTAAAAGCCGTGATATCTGACTTTCATTAATCGCCGTACCCATGGAAGCAATCGCTCCATAAATACCTGCTTGGTAAAGGGCAATGACATCCATATAGCCTTCGACCACCAGCCAACTATCGGCGCGTTGCTGGCGTGATTCATAATAGCCGTATAACACATGCTGCTTATGAAAGACCGGCGAGTCGGACGAGTTGATATACTTGGGCTTCGCTTCATCATCAAGCGCACGACCGCCGAAACCAATGGTGCGTCCTTGATTGTCTCGAATCGGAAAAATGACCCGATCACGGAGCAAATCATAATCACGTCCAGACTCTGAGCGACGTACTAAGCCGAGCGCTTTTAAACCTTGAATATCTTGCGGAAATTGATGCTCAAGATGCTGCCAACCAAAAGGGGCATAGCCCAAACCAAAGGTTTCAAAGATTTCGTCGCTAATACCACGCGATAAAAAATAATGCTTGGCATGAGGGTGGATGCTGAGATTATGCTGATAAAACTGCTGAATTTTCTCTAAAAGCTCATACAGATTGCCGTCTTCATTGTCGCTGTTATTACTTAAGTCACTGCTATTACCTGCGTCACTACCGTGCAAGCCTACAGTATCATCTCCGGCTGTCAACCATGCAGGCGGATAGCTGTCATCACCTTGATAGTCTGAACCATAAGCATCCGTTGGATAAGGCACCGAGTCGTAAGCGTCTGGCGGTAGATATTCTTCGTAGCTATTGCTGCCAGTATAAGTCGATTGCTCCGCATAATCCGGCGGTGTGTTTTCCGATGAAGTCTTTGATGCTATTTGTGCAGCGATTGAGGAGTTAGGTGGCGCTTGCGGTACAGGTTTTATAGTTGGTTGCGGTTTAGTGCGCTGATAACTGACGTTTTGTTGCTCTTCTTTTGGCACCTCAATGCCCGTTTGCTTTGATAGCTCATTGACCGCTTCAATAAACGTTAAGTTTTCATAATCACGCAAAAAACTGATGGCGTTGCCACCGACACTACAGCCAAAGCAGTGATAGATGTTTTTTTGTGGATTGACATAAAAAGAAGGCGACTTTTCACCATGAAAAGGGCAGCAGCCTTTATACTCAGCACCAGCACGTTTAAGCGTAGTATGACGCCCAATGATACTGATTAAGTCAGCTTGGCTATTTAATTGTTCAAGAATATGATTTGGGATACTCATACGAAAAACAGTTTACCATAGGTGTGCGTTATTTTAAGGCAGAACCAATATTGCACGCAGGCAATATATAACAAAAACAATGAGGCAAAAACCAAAACAGAAAAAATAAGGCCAACTATGTCGTTGACCTTATTTTAGTTGATGTCTGTCAGCATACTTATGCTGAAATAGGATTAATTACCCTCTGTCATATCGATGCTTTCATTTTCAACTGCACCTAGGCGCACACGGCGATTTTCATCAGTCAGACGCAGCGGAGAAGTATTGCTTGTCGGCGCAGCTGTATTGGCAGCAGCATTGTCGCTTGGCAATCTTAATTGATTGGCATTACGAATGACTTGGGTTTTGGTCGCCCCGTTGTAATTGCCTTCAGCAACTGAGGTGTCCTTGTTAAAACGGCTCAGCTGCCCAAAGGTCAATTTATTGAACAAATTACGGTCACGTTTGGTGTCGAGCTTGACGCGTCCATCAGCAGTTAGTAAATTTGGATAATTAATTTGCAATAGTGTTTTATACTCTTTTGCCAAATCATTTAGACCCAATTTTTCATGACTATAAGCAAGTACGGCGATCGCCTCTGGTACGGATTCACTGAGTGGATAGTATTGAAAGACCCATTTTGCACGATTGACAGCCGCGACATAAGCTTCGCGCTCAATATACCAATTGGCAGCGCTCATCTCACTTTCAGCAAACTGGTTATAGATAAAGGTCATGCGCTGAGCAGCATCTGGCGTATAAGGACTGTTCGGATACTTATTGATAAGCTCTTGGAAATTTGCAAAGGCAATACGCAAATATGCGGTATCACGTTCAGCTTGATTGAGCTTAAATAGTTTTAGGCCTTCAGACGAGCCTTGCATGTTAGCCACACCGCGCACATAGTAGGCATAGCTGACCTGCGGATTAGAAGGGTATAGACGGATAAACTGCTCTGCACTGGCAGCTGCGGTTTCGTATTTACCACTTGCATATTGTGCATACATCATATCGAGCAATGCTTGTTCAGCATATTGTCCAGTCGGATAAAAGGTACGTAAGTTGGTCAAATCTTCGACGGCTTGGGTATAGCGACCTTTATCAATCTGGGCAATGGCGTTGTTATAGTAACCTTGCTCTGACTTCTCAGCAGTTTCAACCGCATCCACGTCTTTGCCGCCGGTCAGGTTTTTAAACGTTTGACAACCCACCAAGTTGACACTTAGGGCCAGTAAGGTGATTGAGGACAGTTTGATAAACGTATTGCCAACAGCTTGCATACTTCTTCTCCGACACAAGACGTATAATAGCAATAACGCTATCATACTATATATTAAGATTGATGATAAAAAACGATGCACAGGGCATCAATAGTGGTCTGTTATTAAGTATGCCAATTACCGAGCATACCTGTTATCGTTATTACAACAGCTGAATGAGATAGGGTATGTATTAAATCAATCAAACCAGAAGCGTTCATACAATGCTTGCAATAAAAACAGGCCGATAATAATACAGTGCCATAGCATACAGCAAAACATGGCTTACTTTATAGAATAACATTTGCTTCGTCTATTTTTTCGTTATCTATTTTGTAGTTAGGTGCTCCAACCGTTGCTTATTTTTATTAAGCAGTACTTTTTTACCAAGCGATAATTTTTACTAATTTTACTAAGTGGCACTTTACATCTACTACGAGCTTGAAGCGCTTTACGCATTTCTCTTGCGCTCGATAGTTTAGCATGAGCCGCTGTAACGAGCGATATCCAATATCGCTGACATCGACAAATATACAGTAAATTACAGCAATGTTATATTTTAGAGAGTTAACGGCGGATGATAAAAGCTCAATTGAGCATTATAAAATGTTAGATAACGCTCAGCTTTTATAGGGCTTGAACGCTCAGCATGTTACACTATGGCGATATTACTTCCAATTTTTTGACCATACCTATTTTTAATGGTCAGTTTTTAATAGTCAGTAAGCATCACCCTGTTTTCTTATGAAGTCTTCTTACGGAACAACGTCAGGAGCTTTGCCATATATGAATCCGCTATGAATAATAATGCTATGACTACCCATTTACCACCGAATCAATCGCTAGATACTGATTCATCAGCACAAGAGTTACCAATGCCAAATAACGTTTTGAATAATAGTGAGTTACCTGACGACAATCAGACAGCTTTTGATGAGCATATGTACGACGATAGCTTATCCGATGACGAAGTGCTAGATGGCGACCTTGACAAAGAGCTGGATGAAGAACTAGATGACGATGAAGATGAGCACGGCGATGATGAAGCGTCAATAGCGGGGCAGGCAATACCCGTTATTATTGATGTCACGCATACGGTGATAGAAGATGAAGCCGGTTTACGTATTGATAAATTGGCATCAAAAATATTTACCGATTTTTCGCGTGCCCAGCTGCAAGGGTGGGTTATTGACGGCAGCTTGCTTTATAACGGTAGTGTGCAAAAACCAAAAATCCGTGTCAAAGCAGGCGATGTCTTGCATTTATCAACGACATTACAGCAGCATAGTGAAGATCAGCCAGAAAATATCGACATCGACGTGGTCTATGAAGATGACGATGTATTGGTCATCAATAAACCTGTGGGTATGGTGGTACATCCTGGCGCGGGCAATCAAACCGGCACCTTGGTCAATGCGCTACTCTATCACTATCCGCAGCAGCACCATCTACCGCGTGCAGGGTTGGTACACCGGATTGATAAAGATACTTCGGGGCTATTGCTGATTGGCAAGACTAAGCCTGCGCAACTGGCATTGATGGAGCAGCTAAAAGACAAGTCTGTCTATCGCCATTATCAGTGTGTGGTGGCAGGCGATCAAGCGAGCTTATTGCGTCATCGCCTTATCGATGCACCGATTGGTCGCCATCGTAATCAGCGTACCAAAATGACGGTGATGACGGCAGGGCGCGAAGCAGTCACGCATTTATTAAATGTGACCGCGCTCAATGGCAATTACTGTTTATTAGACGTAGGTCTTGAGACTGGGCGTACTCACCAAATTCGAGTGCATTTGAGTCATATTACCTATCCGATAGTGGGTGATCGGGTCTACGGTGGTCGTCGTCAACTGCGCTCAGGTCTGACCGAAGCGCAACGTCAAGCGATTAGTAATTTTCCTCGCCAAGCATTGCATGCTTATACGCTGGGTTTTGTCCATCCAACGACCGGTGAGGATGTTGAGGTTATGACGCCAATGCCTGAAGATATGGAACAATTGATTGCCGTGTTAAATGATGGCTATGATCCTGAAGAAAAATTATCGTACAAAGGTTATTAAAAAGGTTACTAAATGAGCCGCGATGAACGATAAGGAATGACTAAGCTATGATGAATAAGCCATGACTAATAAGCTTCCTATAACATTACTCGCGCAACTGGATGACGTGGCTGTTTTTCAAACGGCTGCTTTCTCAAGCATTGCTGCTGATGCTCTATCGGAAAAACATCAGCAGACGCAACAGCGAAAGCAAGCAAGTTATGGCGAGCTGAATTTAGGCTTGCATGTCAATGACGATGCAGCTCAAGTATTAACCAATCGGATGCGTTTGCTCACGGCTATCAATGAGCAATTAGCAGCGCCACAACAAAACTCATCTACTAATAGCCTGCCTATCAGAAGTCTGCACTGGGTTAATCAAATCCATGGCAAGAAGATTCATGATATCGACGCGACAGCGCTGAGCATGGAGCCAATGGCCGCTGATGTGATGCTTAGTCAGCAAGTTGCTTTAGGACTGGCGATAATGACTGCCGATTGTGTACCGATTGTCTTATACCAGCCAACAACAGGGCAAATTGCAGCTATTCATGCTGGCTGGCAAGGGCTGGCGTGTGGCGTTATTAAGGCGACAGCTGAACGTTTTAGTGACAGCGGGCAGATTCTGGCTTGGATAGGGGTTTGTATCAGTCAATATAATTACGAAGTTGGTCGCGATGTTCGGGATAAGCTGCTGGCAGGTTGCATCAAAAATCAGTCATTGACTATAGATGGTATTAATCATTTTGATGAACGCTACGTTATGAGTGCTGTGATCAATGCTGATGCTGATCTAGATGTTCAAAGATTACATAAGACAGTTGATAAACTATCAAGTTATGCTAAAGTCGACGCAGAAAAAATTAAGATAAACTTGCCAAGGCTTGCTGCCGATCAATTGCAAGCAGCAGGTATCACAGTATGCAATTCGTCATCTATACCTTGTAGCTATGCTGATGATCGTTACTATTCTTATCGGCGTCAGACTCATTTGCAGCAGCCTGCAACAGGGCGTATGGCATTGATTATTACACGCAGTGCTTCCATATAATAACTGAAGCATGGCAGCTGAAATACAGTAATTGAAACATAGTAACTTAATCATAATAATTTAATCACAGTGACTGAATCATAATAAATACATCATTCTATTATTAAGCATCACGAGCCTGATGAATCCTCTTATTTTTTATTTCATTATTTACCACCATTATTAGAGTTTGTATGAATACATCTGTCACACCGTCTATAGTATCACCTCATGATGATAACCCTCCCAGTGTATCAATGGCTGTCATTTATCATAGTAACTATGGTCATACCAAGCGTGTTGCCGAAGCAATAGTCACTGGCGCTCGTCAGCAATTACCAGCAGCGCAAGCCAAAGCAGTCGATGTGCACGATGTCGACTGGGAATTTTTGGATCAGGCCGACCTATTGGTGTTTGGTAGTGCAGTATATATGGGTAGCGTGACGGCAGGCTTTAAGATCTTTATGGATGAAACATCAAAGCGTTGGTACCATCGTAAATGGGAAGGCAAGTGGGCGGCCGGTTTCGCCAACTCAGGCGGCCTTAGCGGTGATAAGCTTGCTGTACTCCAACAGATTTGTCTTTACACTATGCAGCATGGGATGAATTGGATCGGTATGCCGCTGATGCCAACAGGTCATGAAGCACATGATTTAAACCGTTTATCGAGCTTTTTGGGTTTGATGACCCAGTCGCTTGATGGTCCACCTGAAGAAACACCAGGAGTGGGCGATATCGATACCGCTATTTGGTTTGGTGATCATTTGGCCAAAACCATTATTAAGCATCAACCCAAACATGAGCCAACATCTTCAGAAAGCTAGCATAAGCTGCCATTAAATCATTCATAGTTATTTATTAAACATTAAAAAGCAGATATCAAACCGATATCTGCTTTTTTTTGCTGTGCTTGTTTTATTGGGCATTATTTTATTGAGCGTTATTTTGGATGGTAATAGGCGTAGCTGGGACATTCTTAACCAAAATATTTTTGATAGGAGCATTTTTGACAGGAATCGGACTTTCGACAAATTGAAATGATTGGCAACCTGTCATCAATAGGACAGCTGTAAATACATAGCTCAGGGTTAACGACTTCATAGTGGTATCTCAACAGGGAATCAGCGACGCTAAAATAGCGCCTATCATAAACAAAATAGAGTGTTGTGCAAGCGCTTGTTTCATAGCAATGTAAAGATAATGTTGAATGTAGAAGATATGATGACTTGAACCTATGTATCTATTATGTACGGTCAAAACTATTAATTAGAGGTAATAAGCTGAATTTTTGAGATTTATCTATGACTATATGTTTCTCATAGAAAGAAAAATCGCCATTCTATATTTCCTTAGTTATTGTTTTCCAAGGGATTCGTTAAATTATTTATAATTATAATATATAAAAACATATTAATTTAGTAGAGATTGGTACCGATAAATAAGTTCTTTAAGTTTTGTAAAAAAATGAGGGCAATGAGTTACTATTTAAGTAATAGAGGCGAAATAGTCTTACATTAGTGAGGTGGGCAGACAGTATTTAGTAACTATTTGGTTTTTGATTACCATTTACTAGATCTTTTAGTGAGCTATACAATTTTTTAGTGAGCGGTAAACAGAGTAGTAAAACAGATAATCATAAAAATTTAGATCAATATTAAATGTCATGCGCCATCAATTATTAAAACACCCTAGGTGCCAGCTATATGAGGATATTATGAAGCCACTTTCTGTGATGTTATCGATGCTTGTCATTGGTATTACCTCCAGCGCCGCGATGGCTGAAGGTGCTGACCTTGTTAATACTAGCTTGCCCAATGCTAGCTTACCTAATATAAGTCCAGCCAATAGCGAGCTTGTCAACCGAGGTGCCTATATCGCCCGTGCTGCTGATTGCATGGCATGCCATGGTGAAAGTTATACGGGCGGTACAGCGATTGAAACGCCGATGGGAGAAATCTATTCAACCAATATTACCCCGTCTAAGCGTTACGGTATCGGTAACTATACTGAGACCGATTTAAAAAACGCTTTGCAAAAAGGCCGCGCTCCGAACCATATGCTATATCCTGCTATGCCATATCCTTCCTATAACGGCATGAAAGAGGAAGATATCAGTGCGTTGTTTGCGTATCTACAAACGGTGCCAGTCGTCGACGAAGCGCCCAAGCAAAAAACCGACTTGCCATTTCCATTTAACATTCGTGCGCTCATGCTTGGTTGGAACTTTTTAAACGTCCCTTCTACCGAAAAGCGTGACGGTCTCAATGAAACGCAGCAACGTGGCGAATATATTGTCAATAATCTAGAACATTGCGGTACTTGCCATACACCGCGTAATAGCACGATGGGTTTTGATAAAAAAATGTATTTGTCGGGCGCTCAGCTTGGTAATTGGCATGCGCCAAATATTACACCTGACGAGTCGAGTGGTATTGGTAGCTGGAGTGAGCAAGACATTATCACTTATCTACGTACCGGTGAGCTTGACCAGCGCGCTTATGCTGGTGGTCCGATGGGTGAAGCGGTTGCGCACAGTACGCAGTATCTAAAAAATGAAGATTTGAGTGCGATTGCCTCTTATCTAAAAGCAGTACCTGCCATTCAAACGGATGATAAGGTGTCTGCTGTCGATGTCTCACGTTTGCCCACCCGCGTTAGCGAGTCTATCACCCATGACTTACTTGCTCAAAAAGATTATTTGGCGCAAGCAAAAACAGAAGTAAGTAACGGCAGCAATTCACCAAAATCTTTATATTTAGCGACTTGTGGTAGCTGTCACGGTGTGGATGGCTATGGTCAACCCGATGCTCAATATTCTCCTATCGTAGGTTTAAGTAGTATCCGCCGTGATAAGCCTGATGCGCTAGTAAACATCATTCTTCATGGAGTGGTAGGCAGTACCAATACCTCACCTATTATGCCTGCATTTTCTGATCAACTAGATAATGAGCAGATTGCCAGTATCGCTAACTACGTACGTGTGAACTTTGGTGGTCTTGCGAGCAGTGCCGTAAGTGCGGCGGATGTCGATCGTATCGCAACCACTGGTGCTGATAAGCCTTTTTTAATTAAGTATGCTGGCTTGCTTGCGATATTAGGCATTATTGTGGCTATTGCGGTCATTATATTTATTGTTCGAGCCATCATACGTAATAGACGCCGTCGTTAATTTGAATGTTTATATTCAATAAGACAGCACAGCAATGAATATTATAAACGCATTTTACATGCTTATTATCAGACAAGATTTAAGGGCAGCAAGGTAGAGCGCTATAACTTGGTAAATAGACGCAAAATTAAACCAAGCAGATTAATAGAATAAGTCGTTATTAATAAAAAGAGCGCCTACTGTCATGTACCAACGTCTACTTTAAGGACATTATTATGAAAGACATGCTTCAATCACCCACGCGGCGTCAACTGCTCTCGATGATTGGTAAAACAGCAGGTGCAACCGCGATGTATCAGGCAATGACTACCTTAGGATTTGCCTCAGAATCGAGCTTCAAAGAAACCATGGATTTAAAGGGCGCGCCTGCTGGTGCTACTATTGTCATCCTTGGCGCCGGTCTTGGCGGGTTGACTGCGGCGTATGAGCTGCGCAAAGCGGGCTATGATGTCAAAGTACTTGAGTTTCAAAACCGTGGTGGCGGTCGTAGCTGGACGCTGAATAGTGGTGATAAATATACCGAACTTGGTGGCGAAGAGGTCACTTGTGATTTTGAGGAAGGTAATTATTTTAATGGTGGACCATGGCGTTTACCAAGCCATCACTACGCTGTATTTCACTACTGTAAACAGTTCGGTGTCGAGATGCAGCCATTTATACAAACCAATGATCGGGCTTACCTGCATCGCACCGATCACTTTGGTGGCGTACCGCAGCGTTTGGGTGATGTAAAGAACGATATCCAAGGTCATGTATCAGAGTTATTATCAAAGGCAGTAAATGTTGGCAGTCTTGATCGCTCAGTAAACACTGAAGACAAAGAGAAGCTACTCGAAGGCTTAAAAGGCTGGGGTGTGCTGGATAAAGACTATCGTTATAGGACCAGTCACGAAACCAGTAAACATCGTGGTTATAGCGTGCTACCGGGTGGCGGGTTAATGCCTAATGAAAAGCCCTCAAAAGTTTTACCGATGAATGAATTATTAGATTCAGGTATGTGGGCAGATATTTATAGCAACCACAACGTCTATGTCCATCAACCAACGATGTTCCAGCCAGTGGGTGGAATGGGTAAAATCGGTGATGCATTCACGCGTGAGTGCCGCGATATGATTGAATTCAATGCCAAAGTTACCAAGATTCATCAAGACGAAAGCGGCGTAACCGTCGACTATGTAGACAGTAATAGTCCAGACGGCGCAACCAAAACCATTCGTGCTGATTGGTGTATCTGTAATATTCCATTAACTGTACTGACGCAGCTTGATATCAACGTTTCAAAACCGATGAAACAAGCGATGGCAGCCGTACCTTATGATACGTCTTATAAAATCGGTTTAGAATTTAATCGCCGCTTTTGGGAGGAGGATGAGTGGATTTACGGCGGCTTAACCTATACCAATATGCCTATTACCCAAATTTCTTATCCTTCAGAAGATATGTTTAAAGATGGCTCTGGAGTATTGCTAGGCGCTTATGGTTTTGGTGCAACGTCATATAAGTTTAATACCTTGACCCCGCAAGAGCGTATTAATGTGGCACTTGCTTACGGAAAATACATCCACCCACAGTATCCAAAAGAATTCCGTGCCGGAACCTCAGTCGTTTGGCATCGTATCCCGTGGACGCTTGGCTGCTACGGTATTTGGAGCGAGTCAAGTCGCGAACAACACTACGATACCTTATGCAGTATAGATAACCGTATTGTGCTGACAGGTGAGCATTGCTCGCATATTCCAGCGTGGCAGGAAGGGGCTATTTTATCTGGCATGGATGCGGCTAAGCGCCTGCATAAAAAAGCAAAAATGCTAGGTTAATAATGCTTAAGTAATGTGGATAACGATAATAAATTCAGAGGCTATCATGGACAATCCAATCGTGAAAAAAGCAATCATGACACCTAAAATGCTGACGGTTATAGTACTGAGTATGATAGGTAGTACTGCACTAGTAGGTTGTAGTCAACAAGCAGATGACGTAGAGACTGTGGCTAGTAAACACGATGCAGCACAAGCTCCTGACTACCAAGCAAGTCGAAACACGGGCAGTTGGGGCGGTGTCTATATGAGTCGTGAGGAGCTAAAAGCGCCGGTTATCAATGTTGTTGATGACAGCTCACTACCCAGTATGGAAAACGATCCAAGTATCAGCGAGTGGGAAGCGAAGTTTGAAGGTACCAATGCTTTTGTGACTACGGATGGCAAAAAGCTTTATCATGACTCATGTGCTGGTTGCCATATGCATAAAGGCGAAGGAGCGCAGGGAGCGGGCTATTATCCACCACTAGCAAACAATAGCAAGATGCAGTCAAAATACTACATCATTGATATTTTGATTAATGGCTTTCGTGGTATGCCGTCATTTCACATGATGATGAATGATGAGCAGATGGCTGCGGTTACTCAGTACGTTGTGAGTGATTTAAATGGTTTTACCGATACAGTTACTGCCGAAGATGTGGCAAAGCTTAGACATGCTAATCCGCCAGGTTATGACCCAAGTGAGTGACCCAAGTGAGTGATCCAAGTGAGTGATCCAAGTGAGTGATCCAAGTGAGTGATCCAAGTGAGTGATCCAAGTGAGTGATCCAAGCGAATAGATGTAGGTGTTTAGAATCACTCTAAATAATTACTATTTTTTTACCCACAAAAAAGCGCCCAGACTATCGGGCGCTTTTTTGTGATTAAGACGTTATAAAATTTTAGCTTTATCTAGGACTGGCTGACCATACAGGTGAGCGAATGACGCCTTGCCCAGATTTACCAAACGATTCACCACCGTTCAGTGATTTAATGGTCAATACACCTTTTCCACCTTGCTTTGAAGCATAAACAACGCGCTTACCGTTAGGCGAAAAGCTCGGTGCTTCGTCGATACCCGTATTTCCCAAATTAGTAGTGACAGCACCGCCGCTATTCATGATGGCGGCTGAGCGACCACTTAAAAAAGCAATTTGTGAACCATCGCTACTGAATTGTGGGCTGGTGGCATAACCACTATTTGACACCTTGGTCGTACGTCCTGAGCCAAACTCATAACGATAAATCTGTGGTTTATTAAATCCTGCTCGATCACTAACGAACACAAAAGATTTACCATCAGGCGCATAGCTTGGCTGCACTTCACTGCTTGGCCAATTGGTAATTCTTCTAGGTTGACCGCCACTGGCGCTCATCTCGTAAATATCAGCACTGCCTTCAAAGCTGCTTGAAAATAGTATTTTGCTGCCATCTGGTGAAAATGAGGGACTTAAATTACTACCAGGGAAGGGTGTTAATGGTGTCGCACTGCCGCCGCTCACGCTTTGTACGTAGATAACAGGATACGATTTATCGCGTTGTACTGAATAAGCGATACGGTTGCCATCTGGCGACCATGTCGGCGAGAATATAGAGCCTGCCACTTCAGTAATGGTTTTGGCGTTTTCACCATCAGCATCCATTACCTTTAAGCGCGATACTTTCTCTTTTCCTGCACCAACCTCTTCGATATAGGCAATACGCCCTGAGAAGTCACCTGGAATACCCGTAATCAGCTCATAGACTTTGTCAGCGATGACGTGACCGGCATAACGCATGCTTTCTTTATTGTTCTCAGCGGTTAAGGTTTGCTTACCTTCTATCACACGACCAGTTTTAACCTCAATCACTTCATAATCAGTCACGACCTTACCGCGATTACTACGAGTGCTACCAACCACGAGATAAGGAATACCCATACTTTGCCATACGGGCAATGTACCTGCCAGCTCGCTACTACTGCGCGGTTGTTGTGGTAGATTTTGGTTGGTAACTTTTAGTTCGGTTTTGCTCAAATCATTAAAAATAATAGGTGATAAAACGGAGTCGCCAGCAAAGGGCACAAACGCAACTTGGCTTTGTTGGACTGGAATCTCATAATCCAATTCTAAAACGACCGGTGCCGCAAATACACTGGGAGCAGCTAGCAAGCTTGAGGTGCAAGCAAGTAAAGAGAGGAATAGTTTTTTGTGGGTACGCATGACCAAGTCGAACTCCTAAATTAGGGTAATCATTGTTTTTTATAAGCGGTAAGTTGGGTATTAAAGTAAGGCAATATGTCTGGCCGCGCAAGTCGCTTAAGGTAACGTTATCAATAATATAAGAATTGAGCAACCGATTAATTGCTACCCTTAAACTGTATGGTAAAAGTGGGGTATTTAGGATCATCGGCATCAATTGGTAAGCTACCCGTGTCCAGAACGGCTTGTTTGGCCGCTTCATTAACGGCGCTATCAGGTCCAGAAGCGGTGACGTTGACGATATTACCGCTAGCATTGACGGTAATCGTTAGCGTGGCACGTTGAGTTGAGCCTTTCGCTGCTATCGGTGGATTGTAATTACGCTTGATTAGGTTAATGATTTCGCTGTTACTTGCGCCGCGAGCACCGCTTGATGCTGAACGACTACTTCCTTTTGAGGTACTTGATGTCGCTGTATCACCAGATAGAGTCGATTGCCCGTCATCTGATAAGCTAAATTTTTGACCTGCACTACCAGAGCCACCCGTATTAATTTCTATGTTTCGGTCGTTGGCAGTGGGACGTTTAATCTTAGGAGGATTGTTTTGTTTATTACGAAAATCGCCAAGTTTTTTTTGCTCTTCGATAAGTTGCTGTCTTTTTTCTTTTTCAACTTGGTCATGTTCTTCTAGCACTGATTCATCTAACTGTGCTGCCCACTCAGCCATTCCGCGTTCATACTCTTGATTTTGCTCAAGCAAGCGTTGATGCTGCTCTTCACTCATAAGCATAGGGCGACTAGCAGGATCATCAGAGCGTGTAAAAACGGGCACACGCTGGGAGTTTTGTTGAGTAGGATTTGGAGTGCTAACGCTACCGTCAAACGCTTCTGTTTGCATGGCACTTGATGCGCCGCTCGCACTACTATCTTGCATCGCACTGGCTGCTGCAGCACGATTGGCAAGAATCTGCCCTTGCATCTCAGCTAATTGCTCAGGTGAAACCATGACCGTCTCAATACTGCCAGCAGTTTCTACTTCCATATTTTGATAGCTATAGATAAGTATTCCAATCACGAGACCATGTGCGAGCAAACTCAGTAGCGTGGGCAAGGTCAGGCCATTGCCTTCGGGTTCAGTCGGTACATAAACGACAGGAGCATTATGCATGACATCTATACTCAAAAAAATGATACTCAAGAACGTGGCAATCAAGAAGGCGAAACTCAATAGAGGATTTCATCAGATTATCTACTTTATTATAACCAGCTAAATTAAACATGCAATTTATTACAATGAAGGGGTAGGCAGGGGAGCGCCAGTCAATAGCCCGACCTTTTGGATACCGGCTTGTTGTAAAGTCGCCATTAGCGTCATGATGGCGCCATATTGATTGTTTTGGTCAGCATTAATCATGACTTGTACCGGTTGAGCGCCCACATCGCTACTTCTATTTTGCAAATTGGATAGGGTGTCAATCAGTTCTGGCTCACTAACAGGTACATCAACCTTGCTTTCATAACTGATAAAAATCTCGCCATTATCAGTTAACGACACAATCACTGGCAGCTGGCTTTGACTCATGGTATTGGTTTGTTCTTTTGGTAAATCAACATCGACACCGGTAATCAGCATCGGCGCTGTGACCATAAATATTACTAGCAGCACCAACATCACGTCGATATAAGGAACAACGTTCATCTCCGCATTCAGCGCTTTTTTCTCACGGCGATAGGGACTTTGTTTCATAGACCAGCTACCTGAGTACTTTGATTGACTTGGTTTACTTGAGTGCTAGGTTGTGGATTTTCAATACTGGTTTCGCGTTGTAGCATACCCGTCATCTCATCACAGAATAATGCGCGTGAATCATATAGGCGACTGGATTTGGCTGTAAAGTGGTTATAAGCCAGTACAGCAGGAATAGCCGCAAACAAACCCATAGCAGTTGCAATCAATGCTTCAGCGATACCAGGGGCGACAGTGGCTAAGGTAGCTTGCTCAGTTTGTGATAGCCCCAAAAATGCATTCATGATGCCCCAAACGGTACCAAATAAGCCAATATATGGCGCAACCGAACCAATGCTTGCGAGCGTCGTTAGTCCTGACTCTAAGAGTTGTTGTTGACGTCCTAAGCCAACTCTTAGCTTGCGCTCGACACCATCAATGATATCGTCTTTAGGTTGGCGTTTCTTATGCATTCTTAAGTATTCAGAAAACCCAACATAAAAAATCTGCTCAAGCCCTTGGCGCTCAGGTGACCCTTGAATCCCTTGATATAGTTTGGCTAAATCTTCACCTGACCAAAACCAAGTTTCAAACTGTTGGTCAAAGTTTTTGGCGGTACCGAGCCGCGCACTCATTCGAAAAATAATGACCCAACTGAGCAAAGAGGCTAATAATAATAATGCCATCACAATCTGTACCAGTAGACTGGCTTGGGTGATAAGGTCGATAATATTTAATGATTCAGGCATGTATTGAACTCATGGATAATTGATAATAGTCAATCTAAGTGGCGCTTTTATCTCAACCCACTAGTGTACTGTTAAACCAGATAAATATCACTAATAATGTGCTAATTACACAATGATGATTTTTTTCTAAAAAACATGATGACAGCGTATTGATTTTATCATATTGTCCATATGGTCAACTAATTTGCACTCTTGCAGCTAGAAGGTGACCAGATTCATTGAAATTGTAAGATAATTTCACTAGAATGTTATCGTTTGTTGCTATCATTTTTCATGATAGTTTTGTATTTGCCAAATTACGTGTGGCTAAAGGACTAAAAGCATCATCTCTAACCTTAGTTTATAAGCGTCATTTACAGTCGCAATTTGGAAGCGTCATTTATCGTCGCAATTTGGATGTATTTTTATATGTTTGATTTAAACGCAGCATTGATTGTCGCAACTTGGAAGCGACAGTTATCAATACCGTTGGATAATGATAATTTACTTACTGCAATTTGGAAGCGACTCTTATGAACGCAATCGAACGCTATTTTGGGATCAATGGTGAAAACACCACGATCAAAACGGAGATTTTAGCTGGTGTAACCACGTTTTTAACGATGGCTTACATTATTTTTGTTAACCCTAACGTCCTTGCTGACGCTGGTATGGATAAAGGCGCGGTATTCGTCGCTACTTGTCTTGCTGCCGCGATTGGTTGTTTTATTATGGGGATTTATGCCCGCCTGCCAGTTGCACAAGCACCAGGTATGGGGCTCAACGCCTTCTTTACTTATGGTGTGGTTTTAGGGATGGGCTACGCTTGGCAAACCGCACTGGGCGCAGTATTTTTGTCCGGCTGTATTTTTGTCCTGTTAAGTTTGTTCAAAATCCGTGAAATCATTATTAATTCTATTCCGGATAGTATTAAACAAGGTGTCGTCGCTGGTATCGGTGCGTTTTTGGCCTTTATCTCGCTACAAACCGCAGGCGTTATCGTCAATAATGACGCGACGCTGGTGGGACTTGGCGATATGACCACGTTTGCACCTGCGATGGCGGCATTAGGTTTTATTGTCATCGTTGGTCTGTCCCATAAAAAAATACCAGGCGCGGTCACCATTGGTATTTTACTGGTGGCGCTTATCAGTCTGATTACGGGTAATACGCAGTTCACTGGTATTACATCTGCGCCGCCATCTATTGCCCCAACGCTTATGCAGCTTGATATTGCTGGTGCATTCGATGTGGCGATGATCAGTGTTATCTTTGCCTTCTTATTCGTCGATTTATTCGATACCGCAGGCACCTTGATTGCGACCACCAGTCAAGCAGGCTTAATTGGTAAAGACGGTAAAATTCCTAATATGGGCAAAGCACTATTAGCAGATTCAACCGCGACTGTGGCAGGTACATTACTGGGAACATCATCAACAACCAGTTATATTGAAAGTGTTTCAGGTATTGCTGCAGGTGGTCGTACTGGGCTTATGGCAGTGACGGTGGGGGTCTTGTTTTTACTCAGTATATTCTTTTCACCGCTCGCTGGTATGATTCCAGGATATGCGACAGCTGGCGCTATCTTTTATGTCGCTGTACTCATGATGGAAACGTTAAAAGATGTTAAATGGAATGATTTAACAGAAGCAGCGCCAGTGGTAGTAGTACTGTTATTTACACCTTTGAGCTATTCTGTCGCTGACGGTATTGCGCTTGGATTTATTACCTTTACTGCCATCAAAGTCGTAGCGGGTAAGTTCTCTGATATTAGTGTCCCAGTTTGGATATTAACCGCCGTGTTACTTGCCAAAATTGTATTTATATAGCATTTTAAGATAGGTTTAAGTTTAGCTGAAACTTAAGCTGAAATAAGCGACCGTTTTATTCTCTGAACCCTTGTTATCATTGAATGATAACAAGGGTTTTTTATGCTTAAAAATAAGTTATTTTGTCAAAAATGCATACAAGTGTTTGATTCATAAACCAATTAGATATTGTTAGTAAACAATAATTTATAACCAAAGCGTCATTTTTGCAGTATCGTTAATAAATATTTGTTTTTAAACAATATTTTGATTGGTTGAAATTAAGTAATATCGTTAGTTGGAAGTTTTTTTTCATGTTAATATGACAACGTTAAGCGCATCACCTCAATCAACGCCGTAGAGGTTTTTCTTACCAGTGAATTAGTATCATATAAGACTGCAATTTGAGCCAGTAGCGTTTAAGTTTGATGGCTAGTATTGCAATCGCACTCCTTTCACTACTAACAAGAAGAAGGCACTAATGCCGCTTAACTGTACGTTGTTGCCTTTATATTGTTAACGTAGTCCGTTTAACATTAGAACGACCTACTTGACCTCTTCCAGCCTATGCTGGATTTTCTCGTTTTGTGATGGCGCCGTTTGGTCTTTCGATTATTGCTGTGAATATTATTTATTATCTACTATTGATGACCTACTATTAAAAGTCGTAGGGGTTAAAAGATAATAATGGTTATAGATAATCAAATTTCCGAAAGCACCATTTATGATGGTTTTTAAACGATAGTTATGGAGTTGTTATGAACCCAGTAGAGCAGTTTACCCCGCAAGAGCCGATTTTATTTAATCCTATCGATTTGCTGTCACCAGAATATATTACCCAATCGTCAGAGGAGCTACATGCACGTATCTCACCGTTATATAGCGTCGATGAAGAGCGCTGGTTAACGGACTTATTGCCATTAGCCAAACCCAGTGATGCAGAACGTGAAGCTGCTGCCACGCAGACTCGTCAGCTGGTCGAGCACGTGCGCAATGATGGCAAAGCCGTAAAAATGGTCGACTCACTATTGCTTGAGTACAGTTTGGATACCCAAGAAGGTATTCTACTGATGAGCTTGGCAGAGGCTTTGATTCGAGTACCAGATAATTACACTGCTGATGCGTTGATTCATGACAAAATGAGTGTGGCTGACTGGAAAAAGCACATAAAAAATGACAATGGTTTTATGGTCAATGCCTCGACGTGGGGCATGATGATGACTGGCCGTGTTGTGAGTATCGATAGTAATACGACTGCATCAGGGTTTTTGGATCGTATGACCAAAAAGATGGGTGAGCCGGTCATTCGCAGTGCGATGCAAAAAGCCATGCGTATCATGGGGCATCAATTTGTATTGGGTGAAACCATTGAAGGCGCTAATAAAAACAGCCAGCCTTATCGCAATAAAGGCTATACCTATTCATTTGATATGCTAGGCGAAGCAGCGATTACGCATAAAGATGCCGAAAAATACTTCAACGATTATCTGCATGCCATTAAAGCCACTGCCAGTATCAAAGTCAAAGAGGGCATGCCAAAGCCGTCGGTATCTATCAAGCTATCTGCATTGCATCCTCGCTATGAAGCCACCCAAGAAGCACAAGTGATGGGGTTATTACGTCAACGCTGCTTGTTACTGATTGAAGCGGCACGTGAGGTCAACGTTGATCTTAGTATCGATGCGGAAGAAGCCGATCGACTTGAGATTTCTTTAAAGTTATTTGAATCTCTATACCGTGACAACTTGACGGCTGACTGGGATGGTTTAGGTATCGTGGTACAGGGTTACTCTAAGCGTGCTATTGCTATTTTAGTATGGCTGGCGCGCTTGGCAACTGAAGTAGGTGACCGTATTCCAGTACGTTTGGTAAAAGGCGCGTATTGGGATACAGAAATTAAATTGGCGCAGCAAAAAGGTTTGTCAGGCTATCCTGTCTGGACGCGTAAAGAAGGTACGGATACCGCCTATCTTGCGTGCGCGCGCTTCTTGCTATCAGAGCATTTACGCGGACTCATCTGGCCACAGTTTGCTACTCATAATGCCCATACGCTTGCCTCGATTATGACCATGAGTGCGCATAGAGACTTTGAATTCCAGCGTCTACATGGTATGGGCGACGCCCTTTATGATCACATTTTACAAGCTTATAAAATCCCAGTACGTATCTATGCGCCCGTTGGCGCACATAAAGACTTACTGCCGTATTTGGTACGCCGCTTGCTTGAAAACGGTGCCAACAGCTCGTTTGTCCATCAGCTATTAGACAAATCTTATCCGATTGAGAAGCTGATAGTGCATCCGTATGACAAGCTACTGACCAACGCTACTTTGCACAATCCAGATATTCCATTACCACTAGATATCTATGGTGCGCGCCGTGCCAGCTTTGGTCCAAATATATTTGTAGAGTCACAATGGCTACCGTTCAAAGCTGCTATTGATAGTCATCTGCATAAAACTTGGTCAGCGACTTCTATTGTCAATGGCAAGGCAGTTAATGACTATGAAGCGGATGGCGAAACCCATCAGCTCAATACTCAAACAGTACGCGCTCCTTGGAATCATGAGGTCATCGCAGGTAACGTAGCCTATGCTAATGCAGAGGTGGCACGGCAAGCGATCGATGCGGCAGTAGCAGGGCAAAGCGCATGGCAGAAAGTACCCGCTGCTAAGCGCGCTATGATATTACGTAAAGTGGCTGATTTATATGAAGAAAACTATGCTGAATTGATGGCATTATGCCAAATTGAAGCGGGTAAAACGATGCAAGACGGCATCGATGAAATCAAAGAAGCCGTTGATTTTTGCCGTTTTTATGCTGATGAAGCGGAGCGTTTAGATGCAAAAGTACACGAGTTTACTGATTTGGCAAGTAAGCTGTCTCGTCAAGTTTATAAAGCACGTGGCACCTTTGTTTGTATTAGCCCTTGGAACTTTCCATTGGCGATTTATACCGGTCAAATCGTAGCGGCATTAGCAGCAGGTAATACGGTTGTTGCGAAACCTGCTGAGCAAACCAGCTTGATTGCTCATTTTGGTGCACAACTGATGTATCAAGCGGGCGTACCAGCAGAAGCGTTGCAATTAGTGATTGGTGCTGGCGACGTTGGTGCTGCATTGACCGCAGCTGATAATATAGCAGGTGTTATATTTACTGGCTCGACCCAAACGGCTCAGCGGATTAACCAAAGCCTGAACAGTCATGCTCAAGCTAGTGGCGAGTTGCCCGTATTTATCGCAGAGACTGGCGGACAGAACGCCATGATTGTCGATTCGACAGCACTGCCAGAACAAGTGGTTAGAGATGCGGTGTTATCTGCTTTTGGTTCAGCAGGTCAGCGTTGTTCTGCTTGCCGTATATTGTGCGTGCAAGAAGAGATGGCTGATGATTTGATTGAGCTGCTCCAAGGCAATATGGCTGAATTGGTCGTAGGCAATCCTTTATATGCGACCACAGATGTGGGCCCAGTGATCGATAACGATGCCAAGCGAGGACTTGAAGCACATATCGAGCGCATGCGCGCTGAGCCTACCGCTACTATTTTGGCGCAGACACCGATGAGCGACAGTGTGGTCGTCAGTCAAGAGCAATCGACCTTTGTATTGCCAACTGCGATTGAAGTAAAAAGCATTGATGTGATTGGTGGTGAGCACTTTGGCCCTATCCTGCATGTGCTGCGCTATAAAGCCCCTGACTTGAATAAGTTGATTGACGCAATCAATGGCACAGGTTTTGGTTTAACCTTGGGTATTCATAGCCGTATTGAAAATAATGTTGAACATATTGAACGCCGTGCTTTTGTGGGCAATACCTACATTAATCGCAACCAAATCGGTGCGGTCGTAAACGTCCAACCATTTGGTGGCTGTGGTCTGTCCGGTACTGGCCCTAAAGCGGGTGGTCCACATTATGTCGCCCGTCTTATGCAATTAAGTACAGAGCAAGCAGCTGTCGAACAAGTAGGTATTAAAAACAATACGACCGAATCAATCACTCAAACAGAACTTGCATAAGGAGTAGCAACATGGCGACTGAATTCAAAAAAAATCATGCCCAGGTTTGTGAAGCTTGGCGATTACTTAGCGCATTAGATCGTGCCGCTTATATACAAGCGGCCATTCCAAAATTGGCATTGCTTACCGGTGATGCCAATAAAGCAAAGCGTTTGTTTACTCATTTATTGAGTGCTGCGCCTATGCTGGATGAAGTGCATCGTATGACTGGGGCTACTGGTGAAACAAATGATTTGTATGTGACCGCCCGTGGTAAGACAATGGTCATCGGTGGCGAGTCTGCCCGCGCAATGGCAGTGCTTGGGCAATTGGTAGCAGCGCTATTAACCGGTAACGAAGTAATATTGCATTGCCCAAGCCAAGATGAGATGTGTAATGAAGCAGCAAAAATCCTCTATGAGTCTGGTATCAGTGATGATGTGCTGAGCGTTGCTAATGATTCGCAAACGATTACGCTATTGTATATAGACCGTCTCGCTCAAGTGGCTGTCGCTGGTAATCAGAGCGAAGTGCAAGTAATCAGCCAAGAGCTTGCCAATACCGATGGTATTTTAACGCAAGTAATTGCGGTCACTGACATGGAAGGCTTGTCAGAGATGCTGACGCCTGATTATCTCTATCGCTTTGTCACTGAGCGAGTAAGAACAATCAATACCACAGCAATCGGTGGTAATGCTAGCTTGTTAGAGCTTGGCACAGAGTAACTGCTATATCTTTATAGATAAAAAACTAGATAGATGTAGTTATCGATAAAAAAAGATAGAATTACAAGCATGACGGCCAGTAATTATTTTCCAAGAGCTTTGGTGAATCGTTGCTGACCGTTTTTTTTATATCTCAATTTAATTTTATTGCTTTTGACTAAGGTATGGCTTTTGACTAAGGATAGTTAAGGTTTTTAACCGATGACAACTATTTTATGAGTTTTTTTGGTTTTTAAACGAAATGACATGTTTTTTTAAGTTGTAAGTTAAATAAAGATAGTGATAATATAAATTAACCGTTTAGTCAGTAATTATTCGCTAAATGGCTGCTGAACGCCTTCAACACGGAATGTTGATGTACCTTAAGCCATAGAAAAAGGATTTGTTTATGCTTATATTCTCCGATTTTCCGATAGGGTAGTTAAGCCTATACCCGAACCCTTATTACCGCTTTCAGATTTACTAATAATGCTCATACATGATTGGTAAATAGAAAATTTCAAACCGCAAACAGATTAAGCCTGAGCAAGTCAGTAGTCAGATAGGCAGTCAGCTTATTCAATACCCGTATAACTATCAGTATTGATGTAGGTATGATGATCGTCATCGTATAAATTTTATTAACATGGTAATTAAGTACTAACTTAAGGACAGAGCGTTTGTGCGCGACTATCCTTTAAGATACTGATTGTTAAAATTTTATTATTCGATTAGAGATAAAAGTATTTTTTTATCTTCCTTTTATTCTGACAGCTGAGCATTGCTATGATTCATTTTTATTTGAACGGTAAATATAAGCAGTTAACTGACCTCAATCCGAATACCACGGTACTTGAGTATCTGCGCTTGCACGAACGGCAGACCGATACCAAAGAAGGCTGCGGTAGTGGTGATTGCGGCGCTTGTACCATTATGGCGCAAAAGCTACCTACTCAAGATGCAGACCGCTCTAATCATGCCCCTTTTTATACCCTCAACTCTTGTATTACGCTACTGTCGCTAATGGATGGTCATCATCTGATGACGGCCGCTTTTATCGCGGACAATCCTGCCAATCATCCAGATCGTGCTTTATTGCACCCAGCCCAGCAAGCCATGGTAGATTGTCATGGCTCGCAGTGCGGCTTTTGTACGCCTGGATTTGTCATGACGCTAGCAAGTACCTATGAAAACCATCGCATGCAAGTAGCAGAAGGGTCGACGACTGACGATCTTAGCTATGATGATATTGTCGCTTCAATATCGGGAAATCTGTGCCGCTGTACAGGTTATCGTCCTATTATAGATGCTGGTTTAGTAATGAGTGAGATTGGCAGACAACGTGATGCTGGTCAGATAATAGCTAAAGACTTAACCATCAGTCTCGCGACAGATGCGATGGTAAGTAGCAAACCAGCCGCTTCAAATACCACCAACACTATCGCGCCTGCTCTTACTCAAGCGTCGCGTAAGCTGTTCATTCCGCATTCTATTGATGAGCTCAATCAAGTGCTAGCTGCCCATCCAAAGGCGACTATTTGGGCGGGTGGGACCGATTTAGGCTTGAGTGTGACGCAGCACTTAGTCGATCATGAAGTCATTGTGCAACTGTCAGCGATTGATGAGCTTAAATCTTGGTCGCTTACGGATTCTAAATCTCTCAATGGCAAACAATCAAAAGATACAGAATCAAAAGGCAAGCAAGCTTCAGAGCAAATAGAAATACAATCTTTAGTATTGGGTGCTGGCATGAGCTATAAGCAAATGCTGCCTGTCCTTGAGCAATACTTTCCTAACTTTGCCAATTTATTTGAACGCATTGCCTCGCCGCAAATTCGTAACATGGGCACTATCGGTGGTAACGTCGCTAACGCTTCACCAATTGGTGATTTACCTCCAATTTTATTGGCATTAGATGCTCATATTCATATACGTCATTGCGCTGCTGTTGATAGTTCAGATATTGATAGTGCTGCTGACAATACCAATGACAATGGTGTCCACTCAAATCAAGTACCTTGTGTTGACGAAATTATTCCTCTATCTGAATTCTTTTTAGACTATAAAAAGACCAAGCTACGCGCTGGTAGTTATGTGGTTGCCCTGCATATTCCGCTGCTGCAAGACAATCAGCATCTCTATATTCATAAGATTAGTAAGCGTTACGAAGATGATATTTCGGCCTGCTTATTGGCAGCGAGAATTGATCTGTCAGCAGATGGCTTGACGATTGAAAATGTAAGACTTGGTCTTGGCGGTATGGCAGCGATTCCTTTATTGGCTGCAAAATGTCAGCAAGCACTGATCGGGCAAGCTGTTGACGTTGCCAGTTTTGAGACGGCAGCGCAAATGCTAGCGATGGATGTATCGCCAATGACGGATGTGAGAGCCAGTCGTGAATATCGTATGCATGTGGTGCAGCGGCTAATTATTAAATGCGGTAAGCAATTGGTAGCAGATGTAAAAGCTGAAAGCGCTTAACGTTTATGAACGTTGTATAGAGTTTTTTAATATCTAAATACGCTTTCACGTACAGGCAAGTCAAACACCGATATTTGCTATAAATACTGATATTTATCATAAAGTATTATGCTGATAGCTATGATTTTGCAACGCAGCTTTTTTTAGATTATCTACTAAAAAGCAGTTACTACATAGCTTTCATAATACAGCCAAAACGCTATAAGCAGGCATTATAGGTTTTGCTAAAAATATAAGAGAGAGCCACCATGAGTCATCATTCTTCATTATTTGACAGCTATAGTATTCGCCGAGTACGTCCACCCAAAAATAAAATCGGTACCGGAGCCAAGCATGACAGTGCTATTAGTCATGTGATGGGAACAGCCACCTATGTAGATGACATGCTGAAGCCACAAAGCACCCTGCATTTAGCGGTTGGAAAAAGTGCTCATGCTCACGCACGCGTATTAAGCATGGATTTGAGTGCGGTAAGGGCAGCCGATGGCGTAATCGATGTCATTACTTTTAAAGATTTGCCAGCCAAGACTGATATCGGACCGGTTTTTGATGGTGATCCATTGATGGTAGATGAGATCACAGAATATGTTGGTCAAACCTTATTTGCCGTCGTCGCAACCAGTCATCGTGCCGCCAAAAAAGCCACCCTTCACGCTATTGTAGAGTATGAGCCATTACCAGCGATTCTCACTATTGATGAGGCGCTAAAGCAAGAGCAGTTTGTGCGTCCCAGTCATTTTATGGAGTGCGGAGATGCGGCAGCCGCAATCGATACGGCACCGACGCGCATTGCAGGACATATTCATATGCTTGGCCAAGAGCATTTTTATCTTGAAGGGCAAGTATCCTATGTCGTCCCTTGTGATGATGGTGGCCTTGAAGTTTATACCTCATCGCAACATCCGAGTGAAGTACAACAGCTGGTCGCCGAAGTGGTTGATTTACCTTTTCATGCCGTGACGACGATTGTGCGCAGAATGGGTGGTGGCTTTGGCGGTAAAGAAACGCAAGCAGCCGCTTGGGCGTGTCTCTGCGGTATCGTTGCCAAGCGCCAAAATGTGCCAATAAGCATGCGTTTAGATCGTCAAGATGACATGGTCGTGACTGGTAAGCGTCATGAGTTCTCTAATCGATATGATGTCGGTGTCAATGATGCCGGTCAAGTGCTGGGCGTCGATATGCAGCTGTCAGGATTGTGTGGTTATTCGCCCGATTTGTCTGATGCTATCGTCGATCGCGCAATGTTCCACTGCGATAATGCCTATTATTATCCAGCCGCGCAGATAGCCGGTCACCGCTGCAAGACTCATACAGTATCTAATACTGCTTATCGAGGTTTTGGTGGTCCACAAGGTCTGCTGACGGCTGAGTATATGATGGATCATATCGCCTATACTTTAGGAAAAGATCCTTTGCAAGTGCGTCTGGAAAATTTATATCAAAACGGTCAAAGCACCCATTATGGTCAACCGATTGAGCATTTTGATTTGGCTACTATTATGCAGACGCTAGCAGATGACAATGATTACGATAAGCGTCGTCAGCAAATTACAGCGGCCAATCAACAAGCCGAAGCCGAGGGTAGTGATAAACGTTTGGGTCTTGCCTTAACACCTGTGAAATTCGGTATTTCATTTACCGTACAGACGTTGAATCAAGCTGGAGCTTTAGTACTTATCTATACCGATGGTACCATTCAAGTCAATCACGGCGGTACTGAGATGGGGCAAGGGCTGTATATTAAAATTGCCCAAATCGTCGCCAATGAATTTGATGTCGATTTAGAGACCGTAAAAGCAACAGCGACCCGCACGGACAAAGTGCCGAACACGTCACCGACTGCTGCCTCATCGGGTACGGATATGAATGGTAAAGCGGCGCAAAATGCTTGTATCACTATCAGAGACCGTATGGTTGAGTTTGCCGCTGAGCATTTCACAGTAGCCGCAGAAGATATCCGGTTTGAGTGTAATCACGTGCATATAGGCGACAAAGAAGTGCTGACCTTTGCCGATTTTGTCTTACTGGCTTATCAGCACCGTATTAGTTTGTCTTCTACTGGTTATTATAAAACACCAAAGATATTTTATGATCGCTCAAAAGCGTGGGGTCGACCTTTCTTTTATTTTGCCTTGGGTGCCGCTTGTGCAGAAGTTGAGATTGATACTTTAACGGGTGAATATAAGGTATTGCGCTGCGATATCTTGCACGATGTCGGGCAATCGATTAACCCTGCTGTGGATATTGGTCAGATTGAAGGTGCTTTTGTACAAGGCATGGGCTGGCTGACGGCTGAAGAGCTGATTTGGGATAAAAAAGGTAATTTAGCTTCTAACAGTGCGGCTAATTATAAGATTCC
>NZ_NEXU01000019.1:0-13470 GCF_002224105.1 Psychrobacter sp. DAB_AL32B
TGATTTTGTGTTGCGGTCATCTTCGCACCTGATTAGTATGTCGTCAACTGTGTAGTATAAAACCCCAATGATGTTGTATTGTCGCTCATGAGCGTGGGGTCGTCTGTTCTTTGCGGTGGCGTTGGGGTCGGCGTGGGCAGAGGTTGAGGGTGAGTCGTTAGCGGGTTAATATAAGGTATTGCGCTGCTAGATGTTTCACGATGTGGTGCAATCGCTGAACCCGGCTGTGGATATTGGTCAGATTGAAGGTGCTTTTGTACAAGGCATGGGCTGGCTGACGGCTGAAGAGCTGATTTGGGATAAAAAAGGTAATTTAGCTTCTAACAGTGCGGCTAATTATAAGATTCCAACGGCTCATGACTTGCCTAAGCAATGGAGCGTCAAGCTGTTCGATCGTAAAAATGAAGAGCAGACCATTTATAACTCTAAAGCCGTTGGTGAGCCGCCATTTATGCTAGCAGCCAGTGTTTGGTGTGCGATTAATAATGCAGTGGCGAGCTTAGGGGGTTATAAGAAAAATCCAGATTTGACTATGCCTGCCACCCCAGAGGCGGTACTCAAAGCAGTGATGCGTATGCAAGGTCAAGAGTGGGAAGTCGCTTCTAAAGCAGAGGCAGAAACTGTTGAGAGCTTAACGCCAGCTGATGACGATTGTGGTATCGATGATGATCGAGTCAAGCCGCAGCAAGTGCCTCATGGTAAAGATGTGAATCCGCCAGAGTCTGAAGGACAATTGTTTGATGAGCAGCCTGAAGCCATAGAAAACCCTAATGTTTCAACGGCTCGTGGACCGGCACATAGTGAATAGTTCATCAGCGTTATCGATGCCACCAACAAAATGGTATGACGGACTGGCGCAATATCAGCAGCAAGGTATGGCGCACGTTTTGGCAACGGTCGTTGCCGTCAATGGCTCAGCACCTCGAGAGCTACAATCTAAAATGATTGTTACCCTTGATGCGTGCTGTGACACCTTGGGCGGCGGTAGTCTTGAGCATGATGTGACGATAACAGCGCGGCAACTGCTCAATGGTGAGCTTGAACCAAACGAATCGAGAGGCTTTAAACCATTAAAAGAAGGTAAGTCTGAAAAGGCACAAGCAGTACGTCGTGAAGCAGTCTACACCAAGCACTATCCATTGGGTGCTAAATTAGCCCAATGCTGCGGCGGTAGTGTCACAGTTATGTTTGAATGTTTTAATGTGACGCCGCCGATGTCGCTATTGGTATTTGGTGCAGGACACGTAGCAGCCGCCTTAATGACCATACTTGCTGAGTTGCCTTGCCAAGTAGATTGGGTAGACAGCCGTGCTGAGATGTTCAAGGGTTATTTGAACGCTGATGCTGGCACGGCAGATGGACAAGTGACTTATCAATTGCCTACCCATATTCGCCCGCATATTGATGAAGATCCGGTTGATTTTATCCAACCGTTTGTCGCTAATAGTATGAGAGGCGCTTCAATAAATCCTGCAATGAAAAAAGGCACCCTGTATTTTATCCTAGTGATGACTCATGATCACAGCCTTGATTTTGAGTTGGTGCGTGCGACGCTGGATGCTTATATGAAAATTGATGCTAATGTTGATACAAATAGCATTACCAATAATGTGCCTAACGTCAGCACTAGCCAGTTATCTTCATTACCTTATCTTGGCTGTATCAGCTCAGCGACCAAAGCCAAGCGTTTTAGAGATCGTCTACTGCAGCGTAATTATAGTGAGCAAATAGTCGATAAATTGACCATGCCAATCGGACTGAATACGGGCGGCAAAGAGCCAATGGCAGTCGCTGTCTCTATCGCGGCGCAAGTTTTGCAGCTTTATAATCATTTATAACTAGGGCGTGTCCTCAATTCAATCGATAGCGATCTAAATACTAACCGATAGATTTCTACTTATTTATAAGTCTGTCCACCATTATAAATCATACTGTTATTAGCTTGGTTAGCCATTGTAATAACTAGGCTGCGCTCAGTGACTTTGTGTTCGTATTATGGGGGAGTAGTGATTTTAATTCACTTTGACTCAAATACTTATTACTTATTGTGAGATTTCTTTATGACCATACATATTTATCAAGCGCAATTGTTGCATTACTTAGCTGAAGAGAATCTCGCTGAAAGAACGCAGCGTACTAATTTGGACGCGACTGATTTAACAAATGCTGAGCGCCGAGACCTTACAGTGGTTAATAACAATATCACCTTGCTACCTGTTATTGCAGGCGTGAAAGTTTATCCTGAATATATTGCTAATGGTGCGCTTGTGGTCGATGATGTGACCGGTCTTGTGGTTGATTATGGCCATTGTACGTCGATGTTGTCTACCTATGGTAATGGTGGTGTCCAAGAAAGCAAAGCACCAGTACAGATTCATGATTACCAAGATAAGCTCATCATGCCAGGGTTTATTGACACTCATGTGCACTATCCGCAGATAGATATGATTGCGGCTTTTGGTGAGCAATTGCTTGATTGGTTAAATAACTATACTTTTGTGACTGAAGCCAATTTTGGTGACCCAAAGGTTGCGCACGATACATCAAAATTCTTTTTAAACCAGCTGCTTGCTAACGGTACCACGAGTGCTTTGGTATTCTCTACCAGTCATCCACAGTCAGTAGAATCGTTCTTTACCGAAAGCAGTCGCCTGAATACGCGTATGATTACCGGTAATGTATTGATGGATCAAAATGCGCCTGAGCATTTGTGTGTGCCGACCGAACAAGGTATTCGCGATACACAGAATATCATTGATAAATGGCATGAGCACGGACGTCAGCATGTGGCGATTACGCCAAGATTTGCGATTACGTCAACGCCTAAGCAATTACAAATGACCGGCGAGCTCTATCGCAGCTATGACAGCGTTTATTTGCAAACGCATTTGGCTGAAAATATTGATGAAATCGCCTTTGTACGTGAGCTTTATCCCAATCATAAAGGCTATCTCGACGTTTATCACGATTTAGGATTATTGGGTCGGCGTACTACCTTAGCGCATGGCATTTACCTTGAAACGCCAGAGTATGAAGTACTGCGTGATACTGGCACCCAAATAGCTCATTGCCCAACGTCTAATTTATTTTTAGGTAGTGGTCTGTTTGACTTGTCCAAAACACTAAGCTATACCGGTGTTAGTATTGCAACGGATGTGGGCGCAGGAACCAGTCTGTCAATGTTGACCACGTTATCAGAAGCGTATAAAGTTCAGCAATTACAGAGTAATCCATTATCAGCGCATCAAGGCTTGTATCAAATTACCTTGGGCAACGCGCAGTCATTATTATTAGACAATAAAATCGGTAACTTTATGCCCAATAAAGAAGCAGATTTTGTGGTGATAGATATGGGCGGCACTGATTTAATGGAGCGCCGTATGACACAAACTAAGACGCTTGATGAGCAGTTATTTGTGCTGATGATGTTGGGTGATGATAGAGTGATTGAGGAAACGATTATCGCTGGTGTCAGTCGTTATAAAAAAGCAGTTACTGCGTAAAGGGCAGTATTAAAAGTATTTTTTCTTAAGTTAAACGGCTTAAGCTAGGTTACTTAAATAAGAATCTTTATATACAAATCAGCGCCTATTTATTAAGAATTTATTTTTCCTAATAAAACCTTAATAAATAGGCGCTGATGGTTTTTAACGAATGATTAATAGCCAATATGCTATAAAGATTGACTATTAGCTATGCCATTACTCTGGATAATTAAGCCATATCCAACCATTCTCTAGCCATTCCATCACTTCATCAGGGTCAATTCCTTCCATATCATCAAGCGTTAGATGCTCGCCATTCGATAAGCATACGAGTAGTGCTATCGAGTTTGCATGCAAATCGTCCAAGCGCTGCCCGTTTGCATATACAACGATATCATTACCTACTTCGGTATATAACAAGCGATTGCTATAATCGGCTTGTAGCGACGCGCCAGTTGCCAATGCCGCTATCATCTCATCGGTCGTCAGCGTGTCTTCAGGAACGAGTACATCATATTGACGCTTGCTGACCACTTCAGAGACGGCTTGGCGAATAATCGTATCACCACGCTCAGATTGGAGCATTTGCAATAGTTGAGCTTTGATAGCATCAATACTGTCTGCTTTTAATTCACCTGATGCTTGCAGCGCTTGTGGCAATAGCATTGGCACGAACAAATCGCTATCGTTGGTGGCGATATCTGCGAGGCTGTCGATGATTTGCATCAAGTTCGGACGACGACAGCCAAACGAGAAGGTGAGGCAGTCGTCTTGCGCTACGCCAAAATGCGCTAATTTTGGTGGTACATACAGCACATCACCGGCTTCTAAAATCTCATCAAAGATAATCTCGCCCATATCATCAAACAGACGTATCGGCTCATCGGCGACAAACTCTGTTTGCTCATCACAGAACTTACCTAACTGCCAGCGTCTAGAGCCAAATCCTTGCGCTAAAAACACATCATAATCATCATAATGCTTGCCAACAGAGCCGCCTTTTGGCGCGTAAGAGACCATAATATCATCGCGTTGCCATTGTGGTATGAAGTCAAATGCTTGCCACAATTGTCCAAGCTCAGGTGACCATTGTTCTAAATTCTGTACTAATACTGTCCATTGTTCTGGCAGATTATCAAAATCTGCTTCCGTCAATGGACTTTTTTTAAGCTGCCATTGCGGCTGACCGTCTTGTTTAACAGTATCTTGAGTAAGCAGCCGCGCTGTGGCATCTTCTTCTAACGCCAAACCAAGCATATCATCCGGCTCAAACATACCAATTAATTGTGGTAAACCTCGTTTAATCAATAGCGGTTTTTTTTGCCAGTATTCTGTTAAAAATTGCTCTGGCGTAATATAATCGGGTAAACAAAGAGGTATAGAGGTCATTAATAGTTCCGTATTTTGAAAGGGGCAGGTGATTAATAATAAGGATTGCTTTATAGGCAGAGTTTATTGGTTTATGATTATCACCTAACTGATGACCATCGCTTAACTGATGCTTATCGTCAGAATATCTCGTTAATCCTAGGAAACTTATGAAAAAACTGCATTTTATCGTCATTATCGCCAGCGTATTTTTGCTACAAGCTTGTGTACATAAGATTGTTACCGTACCTGTAAAAGTCGCCTATAAAACCACCAAAGGCGTGGTCAAAGGTACAGTCGCTGTTACCAAAGCCATCATACCGGGCGACAGCGATGATGACAAAAAAGACGATTAATTTATAATTTGATTATAGGTCGTTTATGAGTTTGAAATAGAGTAATAGCTGCCGCAATCAGCCCACCGAGTAGTGCTAAAGCCATATCTTTGTGGGCATCCCAGACATCCCCTTGCTGACCGTTATAAGCTTCCGCAGCTTCTGGCGATAAAGTTGTCGCAATACCCCATTCTAGTAGCTCATAAAGTAGGCTCGACGACATATTAACCATAAGTGCAATCGCTATTAATAGCTTCGTTGATTGAACGTTAAATATAGACTTTGAACTCTCAACCATCGCAAAAAACAGCAAAAGCCCGTAGCTAAAATGAACGAGCCTGTCATACATATTCCGCTGCCAACCAAATAACTCGTTTAGGCTTATACCAAATAGCTGCTGCGTCCAAGCATCATAAGGTACATACGAGTATAAATAGCGTGCCCCTATAATATGAATAAAGAGAAAAATTGAAGCCAGTGCATAAGAGCGCGAGCTAATATACCTGTAGCGATAAGCGCCCAGCATTAATGAGAGAAAAAGCAGGGTACCAAATTGATGCAGCAGATAGCTTGACCATTCTAGCGGCTCAATACTTGCCAGTACCATAACGATTAACACCGCCATAGTACTGACAACTACCGATTTAAAGTTTCGCAGCATATTGCACGCTTGTCTTTTTTGTTAGCTGTTATTAATAGCTAATGATTAAATCTTGGCAATCCACTCTTTAATCGTGCGTGCTTGCTCAGCTGCATTACCCACATAAGTCGCAGGTGTCATCTCACGTAGGCGCGCTTTATCCGCATCGCTAACAGCAGATAATTCATCACTTTCAACGAATGTCAGCATCGCTTCGCGAGTCATGGCATTACCACGAGTCAAAGCTTTTAGTTTCTCGTATGGGTTTTCAACACGATAGCGACGCATAACCGTTTGAATCGGCTCTGCCAATACTTCTTGAGCGTTGTCCAAATCATCATTTAAGCGCTGCGCATTTAATTCAAGCTTACCGACGCCTTTTAAGCAAGCATCATAAGCAATCATACTTTGTGCCAGACCAACACCGATATTACGCAAAACAGTAGAGTCCGACAAATCGCGTTGCATACGTGAAATCGGTAGCTTTTCACCTAAATGAGCAAGCATGGCATTAGCAACGCCTAAGTTACCTTCAGAGTTTTCAAAATCAATCGGGTTAACTTTATGCGGCATGGTAGAAGAACCCACTTCACCGTCTTTTAGGCGCTGTTTAAAATAGCCTAAGCTAATGTACTGCCAAATATCACGGTTAAAATCGATTAAGATAGTATTGAAACGTTTAACCACATCAAACAGCTCAGCGATATAATCATGCGGCTCAATCTGGGTGGTATACGGGTTAAACGTCAGCTCAAGACTTTCATCAATGAATTGCTCTGCATGAGCTTGCCAATCAACGTCGGGGTATGAAGCATAGTGAGCATTATAATTACCAACCGCGCCATTGATTTTACCCAGTAGCTCAACTTGTCCGATTTGCTTTATTTGCCGAGCTAGGCGGTAAGCGACGTTTGCCATCTCTTTACCTAGTGTCGTTGGGCTAGCCGTCTGACCGTGCGTACGTGACAGCATTGGTTGATCAGCGTGGGTAATTGCTAGATTAACAATGCTATCAGTCACTTCTTGCATTTTAGCAACGACAATCTCGCGGCTATCTTTAAGCATTAAGGCATAAGATAAGTTGTTAATATCTTCACTAGTACAAGCAAAATGAATGAATTCTAACGAATCTTCAAGTGCTGCCTGACCACGGAATTTGTCTTTGATAAAGTACTCAACCGCTTTCACATCGTGATTGGTGGTCGCTTCGATATCTTTAATCGCTTGCGCATCTGCTTCGCTAAAGTTATCAACGATCGCATTTAAAAAAGCATGTGTATCGGTATCAAACGCTGCTAATTCACCAATCGCATTGTTGTCAGCCAATGATTGTAACCAACGGATTTCAACAGTAACACGAGCTTTGATTAAACCAAACTCTGATAAATAAGGACGCAAGCTATCAGCTTTGGACGCATAGCGACCATCGATTGGAGATAGGGCGGTCAAGGCAGAAAAAGAGGTGGTCATAGTTATCCTTTAGTTGAGTTGATATAGGGTTGATTTATAGTTGCTAATATGATTTTTCAAAGCTTATGAAGAAGCTGCAATTTTGAAAAATTCTGACAAGATAAGCATTGCCAGAATTAGAGAAAGTAAAACATATAAGAATAATGCAATGTACAAATTATCGCGTTTCTGTTTAGAGTAATCAGGGTCTGATTTACTGGGTAGTATAATAATTAATATAACTAATAACGCAAAAATCGTTAACCAAGTAAAAACCACCAATAACAGTATAATATCCATTCATGTCGCTCTATGGAATAGTACTAAATGCCACAAGGCGCATCAATAGAAGCAATCACACCACCGCCCAAACATACCTCGTCAATATAAAATACTGCTGATTGACCGGGCGTGACGGCGCGTTGTGGCTCATCAAATACCACGCGTACTTCGCTACCGTCATCTTTTATTGCAAATACGGTACAAACTTGGTCGGGCTGACGATAGCGAGATTTTGCCATACAGCGTAAACCGTCAGTGCTAAAAATACCTACAGGCGGCAGACCATCTATCCAGTCAAGTTTGTACGCGTGCAGCTCATTGCTCAGCATCATTGGATGCTCGTGACCTTGACCGACGATTAGACGGTTTTTATCTAAGTCTTTTGCGAGTACAAACCACGGCGCCTCAACACGGTCTTTAACGCCGCCGATACCGATACCGCCGCGCTGACCTAAGGTGTAATACATCAGGCCGTCATGAGTACCGATAGTGATGCCATCATCAGTGACAATGTCGCCTTTTTGCGCCGGCAAGTACTGCTGTAAGAAATCCTTAAAGCGGCGCTCACCGATAAAGCAAATGCCGGTAGAGTCTTTTTTATTGGCAGTAATCAGGTCATGCTCTTCGGCAATTTGACGAACGACAGGTTTTTCAAGTTCACCGACTGGGAATAGCGTCTTGGCGAGTTTGTCGCCACCAACAGCATGTAAGAAATAACTTTGATCTTTATTGTTATCGAGACCACGTAGTAATTGCGCGACTTCAACACCGTTGTCATTTTTGTAATTGATACTGCGGCGGGTATAGTGACCAGTAGCGATATAATCAGCGCCAAGCGTCAAGGCATAATCCAAAAAAGCTTTAAACTTAATTTCTTTATTGCACAAAATATCTGGATTGGGCGTACGTCCAGCTTTATATTCTGCTAAAAAATGCTCAAAAACACGATCCCAGTATTCCATGGCAAAGTTGGCAGTATGCAGCTTAATGCCGATTTTATCGCACACGGCTTGCGCGTCGGCTAAGTCTTCCATTGCCGTACAGTATTCAGTACCGTCATCTTCTTCCCAGTTCTTCATAAACAGACCTTCTACCTTAAAGCCTGCTTGCTGAAGTAAGACAGCAGAAACAGAAGAATCGACGCCGCCTGACATACCGACAATCACATGCTTAGAGCTAGGATTGTCAATATCTGTAAGCGTTAAAGGACGATGGACGCTAAAAGAATCAGAAACTGGGTTGCTTGAGGTGTTTGGCATGGCTGACATAGAGCGGCTCAACTATTTATATGTTATCCAAGCTTTATAAAGGTACTTAAAATCAATGCAAGCGCTATAATTTTAGCTTAGCAAGTTAACCGTACCGATTTATCTTTTGGATTTGGTATTATGATAAAATAAGCGTCATATTATACCAGTTAATTGAAACTGGTGGCGAGCTATGGCATCTTAGGCTAAGTAAAATCGCTTTAAAAATTTAGATAGTGACTTTAAATTATTCTCATCACCCTTAACTTATTGGGAAAAATAATGATAAAAATTGGTCAAGGTATTGACGTCCATGCGTTTCATAATACGGGCGAGCAGCAGCAATATGTGATATTGGCAGGTGTGCCGATTGAGCATACGCATAGTTTGCTTGCGCATTCTGATGGCGATGTGGTTCTGCACGCGCTTGCTGATGCGCTACTTGGTGCATTGGCGCTTGGTGATATCGGGCAGCATTTCCCCGATACCGATGCCGCGCATGCAGGACTTGATTCGCGGGTACTACTTCGTTATGTGTATGGCAAAGTTTTGGCTGCCGGTTATACTTTAGGCAATACAGATATTACAGTCATGTGTGAGCGCCCAAAGCTGGCACCATATAATCAAGCGATGCGCGATAATATCGCTAGCGACTTGCAAACCGATGTCAGTAATATTAGCGTGAAGGCGACAACTACTGAAAAACTTGGTTTTACTGGTCGGCAAGAAGGTATCATGGCCAATGCCGTGGTATTATTAGTTCGCAATGTGGCTGAGGTTTAAGCATTTAACCTTTAGTAGCCAAATGATGAATGATGGTTGGTAAATATCATAGGTTAAATAGGCTTGTAATATGGCAATAATCGCCCCATGTATCAAACACCTTACATGCTGAAGTTAATAATCTATCATTAGTGATTTGGCAAATTAAATAACTATTTTCAATAACCTGCTTTAATTAATAGGAGCTTTTATGACTGACCAAACCCCAAATACCGCTGCAAACGATGTTGAACAGCTGATTCGTGATCAAATCAAAGACAATAAAGTCATTCTTTATATGAAAGGGACACCGCAGTTTCCGCAGTGTGGCTTCTCTGCTAAATCGATTGAAGTGCTTACCCAAATTGGTCGTCCATTTGCCTTTGTAAATATTTTAGAAAATCCAGAAATCCGTGCAACATTACCAAAAATTGCCAACTGGCCAACTTTTCCACAGTTATGGATTGATGGCGAGTTGATGGGTGGTTCTGACATCATTTTACAAATGTATCAATCAGGCGAATTAAAACCTTTGGTTGAAGCAAACAGTCCTGCTGCTTAATATTGAGCGTATTTATTGGACAGTTTTTAAGTTCGATAAGACTTACATATAACCGCAAAAAAACCCAGATAGTCCTCTTCAGACTATTTGGGTTTTTTATTGCCTCGCCTATGAGTTTTGTTGTGTTTATAGGATTTATCCCCATATAGTGACCAAGATAACTATTAAACATAATAAGAGAAAGCCATGAATCATCAAGCATCTGACCAGCCAAACGCGCAAAAAGAAGCGGCCGAGCAAGCGGCTATCGAAAAACGCCGTGAGCATCTCAAAAATGAATCGACACGTTTAATTGACATAGCGGGCAGCGAGCCCAATTCAGCACTCAAATGTATCCATCAATTAAGCGTCGCAGGCGGTGCTACTGAAGCGACTTATATTGCTATTGAGCAGCGTATCGTCGCTGATCAAGATGCCGCCGGTGCTTATCATTTGGCATTACTGGCACAAAACACGCCAGACTTACCGATTGATGCGCGTCAGCTCATCGAGATGGTCGTTAATAAAGGCGATAACGATCAGCGTTTAGCCTTGCTAAAAAACTTACTACTGCCGCCAGTTGAGTTGATTAAGGAGCACATTTTGGCCAGTAATGATGGTGATGCCATTGGTCAGATGAATGCCTATTTGCAGATTAATCCAGAAGGCTATGGCAGCCACCATATGCTCTCAAGTGGTCAGTCAGATAGCATTGTACCGCTCAGTCCTGGTAAATAACTTCAAGTTAGGTTAATCAATATCATCTTATTCATATTTTTAACGGTTAATTTTAATAGTTTTTGCCATGACGTTTTTTAAATGGCAAAAAATTGTTATAATTATCTGCTATCTAACCCAACTTTGACGACTTATCCGAGTCGTTATCTCTTTTTTAAATTCAATTAACGCTACCGCCAACCGCGCTACTAAGTAATAGCACTTGGCTAGCGGTAGCGTTAAGAGTCAAGCGAGGCATACATGCAATACCCAAAAAATTACGACGTGGTAGTCATCGGTGGTGGTCATGCCGGTACAGAAGCGGCTTTAGCTGCTGCACGTATGGGCGCGCAGACTTTGCTATTGACCCATAATATCGAGACACTTGGGCAGATGAGCTGTAATCCAGCGATTGGCGGTATCGGTAAATCGCATCTGGTACGTGAGATTGATGCGCTAGGCGGTGCAATGGCATTGGCTACAGACAAATCGGGTATTCAGTTTAGGGTGTTAAATAGCCGTAAAGGCGCTGCTGTTCGTGCGACGCGCGCACAAGCAGATCGTATCCTTTATAAAGCAGCTATTCGTCATACGTTAGAGAATCAGCCGAACCTTGATATATTCCAACAAGCGGCTGATGATATTTTGGTTGAAAATGGTCGCGCCACTGCGGTTGTTACGGCGACAGGCATTGTCTTTAAGACTGAGACAGTTATTTTAACCTCAGGGACTTTCCTAGGCGGCGTCATTCATATTGGTCTTGAAAACTCAAAAGGTGGACGAGCAGGAGATCCGCCGTCTATTAAACTTGCTGATCGCTTGCGTGAGCTTAAGCTTCCAGTAGGAAGATTAAAAACCGGCACGCCAGCACGTATTGATGCACGCAGTGTTGATTTTAGCGTGATGACTGTACAGCCGGGTGATACGCCATTGCCAGTCATGAGCTATATGGGTGATGTTTCGATGCATCCTGAACAGGTCAACTGCTATATCACTCATACCAATGCCCGTACCCATGATATCATCCGTGAAAATTTAGACCGCTCACCGATGTTCTCGGGCAAAATTGAAGGTATTGGTCCACGATATTGTCCCTCTATTGAAGATAAGATCCATCGCTTTGCCGATAAAGACAGCCATCAGATATTTATTGAGCCGGAAGGTTTGACCACCCATGAGCTATATCCAAATGGTATCTCAACCAGCTTGCCGTTTGATGTGCAGTTAGAATTTATTCATAGTATGAAAGGACTAGAAAACGCGCATATTACTCGTCCCGGCTATGCCATTGAATATGATTATTTTGACCCACAAAACCTAAAACCGACGCTTGAAACCAAATCAATTGACCGCTTGTACTTTGCCGGACAAATCAACGGCACGACGGGTTATGAAGAAGCAGGCGTACAAGGTTTGCTAGCAGGTACGAATGCGGCATTAGTGACCACTAATAATAGTGAGTTTGAAACGTGGACGCCGCGCCGCGATGAAGCGTATCTTGGCGTTCTTGTCGATGATTTGATTACTCATGGCACTACTGAACCATATCGGATGTTTACCAGTCGCGCAGAATATCGTTTGCTGCTGCGTGAAGATAATGCCGATCAGCGTTTAACAGAGACAGGTCGTAAGCTTGGCTTGGTTGATGATGTGCGCTGGCAGGCCTATGAAGAGAAAATGGATGCGATCAGTAAAGAAACGTCGCGCTTAAAAGATATGTGGGCAACACCGGCTAATGCGCTAGGGGCACAACTAACTGCGCAAACTGGTGAGGTGCTTTCGAAAGAATCGACGGCTTACGATTTGCTAAAACGTCCACAAATACATTTCGCTGATATTGCTGCCATTACTGGATCACAAGTTGATGCGCAAGTAGGCGAGCAAATAGAGATATCAGTTAAATATGCCGGTTATATTGATCGTCAGCAAGAAGACATCGATCAGATGAAGCGTCTAGAGAATACGGTGCTACCGATGGATTTTGATTATAGTGTGGTGTCAGGATTATCCAATGAGATTGTACAAAAACTGACCCAAGTACGCCCTGCAACGTTAGCCCAAGCTGGACGTATTAGCGGTGTGACGCCTGCGGCCATTCAATTATTGGCAATGACGGTTAAAAAACAGAAGAAAGCGCAAGTCGCATTAGGCTTATAAGTACAGTAAAAGCGAGCCTTGATCATCTTTGATTAGATCAATCAGCTAAGGGCTCGCTATGTATAGAGAAGCATAAAAGGCTTATATAATTACGCGCTATACTCATATTATTCATAGTTATAGCCTTCATAATCATTCATGTTCTTAAGAATGATGCTTGCAATATCGCCTTAGCCATTTTGCTGACTTGAGTCTATTTATGATCGAAGCTATTTTATTCGCGATTACGATTGTTATGCCCAACCTTTTTTTAATGGGGTTGGGTTTTTTTATGCAAAGACGCGGCGAAGCCAGCCAAGCGTTTATTAATCAAGCGTCAAATTTTGTATTTAATTACTGTTTACCTTGTCTACTATTTTTTAGTGTGGTCGATAGTGATGTCGATTTATACAACGCAAGTCGTATTGAAAGCCGCTGGCTTTGTTATTACCTTTCTTTTGTATTTTGGTCGTGAGCTGTATGTCAATATCGTTATCAGTGCGCTTGC
>NZ_NEXU01000020.1:0-55035 GCF_002224105.1 Psychrobacter sp. DAB_AL32B
CTATTTTATTCGCGATTACGATTGTTATGCCCAACCTTTTTTTAATGGGGTTGGGTTTTTTTATGCAAAGACGCGGCGAAGCCAGCCAAGCGTTTATTAATCAAGCGTCAAATTTTGTATTTAATTACTGTTTACCTTGTCTACTATTTTTTAGTGTGGTCGATAGTGATGTCGATTATGCCAAGCAAGTCGTATTGATAGCCGCTGGCATTGTTGTTACCTTTATTTTATATATTGGTTCTGAGCTGTATGCCAGTCGCTTTATCAGTGCGCCTGCAGATCAAGGCGTCTTTGTACAAGGGGTATTCCGCAGCAATATGGCCATTATTGGTCTTGCAACCGTTGCCAATGCTTATGGGGAAATAGGGCTAAGTATCGGCGCGGTATACATGGGCATTGTGACGATATTATTTAATATCTTAGCCGTTATTACCCTTAGTCGTGTGTCCAAAAATGCAAACGATACTTGGATTAGTCGCATTGTCTTAATTGTCAAAAAATTGGCTACTAATCCGCTTATGGTGGCACTGATCGCCGCTTTTGCTTATAAAGCTTTTTCCTTACCGCCAATAACGGGCGTTCTTCATATTACTGGTGATTTGCTCGCGGCAGTTGCCTTACCCTTAGCGCTCATTTGCGCAGGTGCGAGCATTGATCTGAAATCTATGCTCAGCCCTTCAGGGATATCGATGCAGGCGAGTATAGGTCGCATCGTCATCGCGCCGCTGATAGCCATCGCGGTAGGGCTTAGTTTTGGACTAACAGGTATGCACATGGGCGTACTATTTTTAATGGCAGCCGCACCGACAGCCGCTGCAAGCTATGTCATGGCAAAAGCAATGGGTGGCAACGATATTTTAGCGGCCAATATTTTAGGGTTCACTACCGTAGTGGGAATGTTTGGTATGGCAATTGGAGCCGGTATACTACGCGGAATGGGGCTGATGTAGCAGGGTGGTTTAAACAACAAGTAAACCTTATAACAATAAATCAATTAATGAATGAATGAATGAATTAATAAATGGAGTCATTATCATGCAATGGTTAAATAAAGAAACCGTCACCAAACACTTAACGATGCAAGCGACGATTGATACGATTGAAAAGCTGTTACATTTGCAAGCTGAGCATCCTAATTGGGCCAAAGCACCAGAACGTTTGGTCATTGAGACTTTTAGTGATAATGATAAAAATAGCACAGGCTCGCATTTATCGATGCCTGCGACTATTTATGATGGCACGCAAGAATATACGGCGGTGAAATTGGTCACTATTTGCCCTGACAATCCCAGTCGTAATCTGCCAACCACGACGGCGATTATTACGGTGTCGGACAATGCAAATGGCGAGATTCTAGCGGTGATGGACGGTATCTATATCACGCAGGTACGTACGGCAGCATTATCAGGTATTGCGACCAAATATATGGCACCCGATGACTGTCAAAGCGTGGCAGTGGTTGGTTGTGGGGGCATGGCCTATGAGCAACTACATGCTGTGCTTACTGTGCGCCCTGAGATTAGAGTAGTTTATCTTTGGAATAGAAGCATGCAAGGGGCAGAGAGTTTTAAAGCTCAATTTGCTCGTGATTATCACCAATGGGATGTGGTTTTAAAGGTTTGTGAACAGCTTGAAGATGCTATTAAAGACGCAGATATTATTAATCTTGCGACTCGTTCTGATAAAGGTTTATTTAGCACCGAGCAAATCAAACCGAATGTGCATATCAATGCGGTAGGAGCGTATTTGCCATCGATGAAAGAAGTCAGTAATGAAGTCATCGAAAATAGTAGCATGATCGTCGTTGATGATTTAGTAGGTTGTCGCCATGAAGCAGGGGATCTAATTCAAGCTTATAAAGCTGTTGATTGTACATGGACATGGGATGATCTGAGCGGTGATTTGCAAGCGCTGGTGACAGGCGCGTTAAAACAACAAACAATGAAGTCTGATAAAGGAATGACCTTATTTAAATCGGTCGGTGCAGCAAGCTTTGATGCCGCAGTGGCCATATACATTACGCAACTGGCTCAGCAGAAAAATCTTGGTACTGTTCTATTTTAGATACGGGGCTCTCTTAAAGGTTTGTCTCTCCTAAATATTTAACATGCGCTGGTAATAAATAGTCGCTTTCATTGGATAATTATCAAAAGTCAGCTCTAAAAAAGCCTCCTATTCTTATATAAATAGGAGGCTTTTACGACTATATAAAAAATTATATGAACGATAATATATTGACTAACGACGATTATCACGCTTCTCTTCGCGGCGTTTTTTGCCGCGAGGACTAATACTATAAGTAAAATAGCCGGCAACAATCATAACTGCAATAAAAGCCAAGATATATAAAAATATTGATGAACCAATAGCAGCAGAGGGTTCCATGACCGTAATCCCATTAAAGTTTATCTATAATTATGCGAGCGTAATGATCTATTGTAAAGTAAACAAATTTAGCTGAGCTGTAAGTTCAAGTGAGCGCAAACGTGCTGCCTGATCATAGACGTTAGCAGTGACAATCAGCTCATCTGGTTGATAGGTAGCAAGAAACGCAGCAAGCTTTGGCTTGACGGTTTCAACAGAGCCGATAAACGACACCGACAAAGCGCTATCGACCATCATTTTCTCAGCAGGGCTCCAGATACTATCCATATCATGGGTTGGCTTTGGCATTTGACCCATTTCACCACGGCGCAAGCGCACAAAACTCTGCTGTGCTGAAGTAAAGTGATAATGGGCGGTGGCATCATCGTCCGCAAGCAATAAATTTGCCGCTAGCATGACGTAAGGCTTCTCTAAATAAGCTGATGGTCTGAATTGTTCGCGATAAGCTGTGATGGCTTGAGTAAGCATTTGCGGCGCAAAGTGCGAGGCAAACACATACGGTAATCCCAAATGCGCCGCTAAGGTCGCACCAAATAATGAAGAACCCAATATCCAAATAGGGATATTAGATTTTGCACCTGGAAATGCCTGTACAGGACTATCATCGGTGCCATTGCCCAAAAAGTACATCAACTCTTGAACATCTTGTGGAAAGCGATCAGCATCTTGCATTTGCCGACGTAACGCCTGAAAGGTTGCGCCATCCGTACCAGGGGCGCGTCCTAAACCTAAATCTACGCGGTCGCCATATAAAGCTTGCAAAGTACCAAACTGCTCAGCAATAACAAGTGGTGCATGGTTTGGCAACATCACGCCGCCTGCGCCAATGCGTATATGCTTGGTCTTAGCACCAATATGCGACAGCAATACCGAGGTCGCTGCGCTAGCAATGCCCGGCATATTATGATGCTCTGCCATCCAATAGCGGTTTAAGCCAGATTTTTCAGCCTGCTGCGCTATCTCAACCGTTTGGGCAATACCTTCAGCGATGGTTTTGCCAGTAGGAACGGGGGCTAAGTCCAAGAAGGATAAGGGAATGTGGTTACTCATAAATCACCTATTTTTAGATACCATATGGTTAATGGTAGTATTATTTATTATAGAATCATGTGGTTATAATATTTAGCGGATATTTTTATTTTGAAATCTGTTTCGTTGTTAGGAGCTTTTTTGCAATCTACTAAGAATGAAACAGGTGCTGAATGATTCACATCTCCTATAATGGGGTGATTGAACGAGATATAAAGCGCATATTTATATTGGTAACAAATCTCACCATTTAATAACGCCTAAATATTTTAAAAGCACTGAGACGCTGCCTATTTTTGACAGAAGGTAACGACTACGAGTATAGTCATATCCATTCGAATTAAAGACTGATTAATTTTTGCTTCGAATGCACGATTGATATTAGATTTTTAAAAATTATAATGACTCATTGTGAAAGGTAACTACATGAATATTTCAGCAAGAAACCAGCTTAAAGGTACGGTAAAAGAAATTAAAACGGGACCTGTGTCTACAGAAGTGGTTATAGACGTAAATGGTGTAGAAGTTGTTTCTAGTATCACGACAGGATCTTCAGATAGTTTGAATCTGAGTATCGGAGATGAAGTAGTCGCTATTATCAAAGCCAGTAGTATCATGGTTGGTAAAGAATAACTCAGCAAGTACAATAGCTTATCAGTATTTGAAAACAGCTATAAAAAAGCACTCAAGGTTTTAATCTTGAGTGCTTTTTTTGAATTATGTTTTAATTTTATATAAAGTTTTAATATTCATTTTTATGAATGTTATTGACTAAATTGTTTTTGACACAGCTCCATAAACGCCCGTCCATATTGACGAATTTCTGCATCATCACGTACCGCCATCCAACTGGTAAAGCGCCCAAAATGATCGACTGGAATGGCCGTTAGATTCTGATAATGGCTTGGCTCAAAAGCCATCTCCGCGATAATACCAATACCTAAACCCAAGCCAACATAAGTGCTAATGACATCGGCATCAAGTGCGGCCAGTACAATATCAGGCTCAAGACCTGCATCGCTAAAGGTTTTGTCAATGGCGCCGCGCCCTGTAAAGCCGCCGTGGTAAGTCACGATTGGATAGCTGGCAAGGGTTGGCAAGTCGATAGATGTTAGCCCTGCAAGCTCATGATCGCTTGGTACGATGACCCGATGTGTCCAGTCGTAATAGCGATAGCAGCGCAGATAGTTATTGTGCAGCAAAGACTCGGTTGCAATGCCAATATCGGCTTGCCCGCGTATCACCATCTGTGCGATGGTTTCAGGATCTGCCTGTTGTAGGATGAGATTAACCTTAGGAAAGCGCTCTTTAAACGCTTTAACGACTTCTGGTAATACATAACGCGCCTGAGTATGAGTCGTGGCAATCGTCAATGTACCAACATTTGGATTATTAAAGTCTAGGCTTAAATTTTCAATCGTACGAATTTCAGCAAAGATAGACTCAATATGTGGCATGAGCGCGGTGCCCATCGTCGTAAGTCCGGTTAATCGTTTGCCTTGCCGAACAAATACTTCGGTTTTGAGCTGATTTTCAAGAGCAGCAATATGCTTTGATAGACTTGATTGACTGGTATGCAGCACCGTTGCTGCTTGACTTAAGTTATAGCCATTGATTACTGTATGCCACACCGTCTCCAACTGCTTGAGTTGAATTTGCAGATGCCGCTGATTAACCACTACGTCGATTGCCATCACTTGACCCTATTGTATAAATATACAAACCTTGTCTGTATATAAAAATAAAAACGTACAAATATTCAATAAGCAGCTAGTGTAAATCAAAGCTATTATTCTTGTATATAATAAATAGCTATCAATTTATAGTAATTAGGAATATAGAAAGATATTTTGATATCATTTAGGGTGATAAAAATCATTAGGCTAAAGACTATTAATCGAATTGGTGATAATGCAAGGTTATGATACACGCCGTTACGATCGTGAAATATAGGATGCAGCTCAGCGCTACCATCAAAAAGTTAATGCAAAAATATCTAGTCAAGGTAGACGTTCTCAAGTACCATAATTCAATTTTGCAGCAAATGTCATTTTCTTTGTACAGATTTAGGCAATTTTTATCCCAATTGTATTGATATCATAAGTGCACTCGATATAATTTTTGGCTAAAAAATAGCCCACTGTCGTATTTTTTCTAAAATTTTTGGTGAGTTATTATGTCTGCTGTCCAATCTATACCGCCTAATCCTCCAGTCGCCAAAAAACCATGGGGTGAGGCGGCTAAAGCCTATCTTGACCGCCGCGCGATGATCATGTTGTTCTTGGGATTTTTCGCCGGCATTCCTATTATGCTGATTTTCTCCAGTCTGTCATTGTGGCTGCGCGAAGCAGGGATTGACCGTGGCGTAGTGACGATGTTTAGTTGGGCAGCACTCGGCTACTCGTTTAAGTTTATTTGGGCGCCTTTGGTCGATGCGGTGCCGTTGCCGATATTGACCAAACTACTGGGTCGTCGGCGTGCTTGGATATTGGTCGCACAGTTAATGATTATTTTGGCGATTTGTATCATGGCGAGTGTTAACCCGATTACTGAGGATAGCTTAACGCTGATGGCAGTTGGTGCGGTACTGCTTGGGTTCTCATCAGCGACGCAAGATATCGTGGTTGATGCTTACCGTATTGAGCTAGCACCGCCTAGTCTACAGGCTGTGCTGTCTGCCATGTATGTCGCCGGCTATCGTATCGGCATGATTGTGGCGGGTGCTGGTGCATTGTATTTGGCTGACTATTTTGGTTCCACCGAAGCTTTATATAGCTATGAGGCGTGGCGTAACACCTATTGGGTTATGGCAGCAGTCATGGGAGCGGGGGTGGTAACCACCTTGATTATTCGTGAGCCTGCTATTAGTCAGGTGCTCACTGCCAATACATCAGATGGCGATCAGCTTCAAATGCCTCGCAAAACGTCAGACTACGCGCGTTTATTTTTAGTATTTGTTTTATCTGTTTCTGGTTTTGTATGGGCATTTATTACCGCTGGTTCGCTCCTGCCAGAAACTGACAGCGCAGTATTTGGATTCTTATTAGAGGTCGTACATCTGGCCTTGAGCTTAGCCGCTGCTTTGATTATTGGTTATGGTTTAGTAAAAGCGGGTGTGGTAAAAAAACAAATGGCGATGCAGATGTGGATTGAGCCCATTGCTGATTTCTTCCGGCGTTATGGTAAAAAAGCACTGCTATTGTTGGCGTTAGTTGGACTCTACCGTGTCTCTGATATTGTCGCTGGGGTTATCTCTAACGTTTTTTACTTAGATATGGGCTTTACTAAGATTGAGATTGCCAATGCGGTGAAGTTATTTGGGGTCATTATGGCCATTGCCGGTGGCTTTTTAGGTGGGTTATTGGCACAAAGAATGCGCATCATGCGTGCCATGATGGTTGGAGCAATCCTCGCCTGCGTGACCAACCTACTATTTGTGCTATTGACTTATCATCCAGGTAGTTTGCCTTATATGTATTTGGCAGTGAGTCTTGATAATTTGGCCGCTGGTCTTGCCAGTGCGGTGTTTATTGCCTTTTTATCAGCACTGACTTCGATTCGCTTTACCGCCGTCCAGTATGCAATTTTTTCTTCATTGATGACTTTATTACCTAAGGTCTTGGGTGGTTATTCTGGCACTATCGTTGATAATACCAATTATCAATTCTTCTTTATGTTTACCTTTTTAATTGGTATTCCCATTCTTGCACTGATTTATTATGTTGATAAATATATCGTGATTGGTGACAACGATGATATTTATGGTGACGGTGACGACGATAATAGTGGTGGTAATAAAGGTGTTGAGTTAACCAAAGCCAATCCTAATTTAGCCAGCACTAATGAGCCACCGCGCGCGGCAGAATAGGGTGCGGCTTATAACAAAGAAAATGCATATAATTATTAAGAATCATTTATGACAGTGCCTAAAGTACCAGACATGACAATACAGCAAATCAAACAGCAAGCAGCGCAAACGGTGAAATATCTAGCTGTGCCACCGTTTTGGATAACGGATTGGCTATTACATGTCATCGATAAGCCAGCGATATTTTTAATGACTGATTATGGCTATCAGCTAAGTGATAGTGAGGTTGAGCGATTTAATAGCGGCGTGATCAAGATGCAACAGGGTACGCCATTGGCTTATTTAACGGGCACACAGGCGTTTTGGTCGCTTGATTTTACCGTTAATGAACATACCTTGATACCTAGACCGGATACTGAAGTGTTGGTTGAGCAAGTGCTGCTTTGGATAAAAAATCAGCCGATTAGTAATACCACTAAGCGACTATTAGATTTGGGCACTGGTTCTGGTTGCATTGCGATTAGCCTTGCTCATGAATTAAAAAAAGCAAGCTGGCAAGTGGTCGCGGTCGACTTTTCGCTAGAAGCGTTAAAAGTTGCCCAGCATAATGCAGTCATCAATGATGTTGCTAATATTGAATTTGTGCGCGGCAGCTGGTATCAGGAGCTGCCTATTGATAATGATAAATTATTCGATGTGATTGTCTCAAATCCGCCATATATTGATGAAGCGGATGACCATTTGGCAGGTTTGCTAGCAGAGCCTATCAGCGCTTTGAGTGCGCCCAATCATGGTTTGGCTGATATCGAACATATCGTGCATGAAGCACCGAAATATTTAAGAGCAGGCGGGATACTGGCAATTGAGCATGGTTTTGATCAAGGGCTTGCTGTTCGCCAAGTATTTGCTGACAATCACTTCGATGACATACAAACGATTAAAGATTTTGGTGGTAACGATAGGGTGACGCTTGGTCAAATCTAGAGATTGGTTCTTATGATGACCTGATGTTATATACGCCCTAATAAGATGTTTTTCAATAATAAGTTTTGGTGATGAATATGGCGCAGTCGTTACAGGCAGGGCAATTATTAGATGAAGAGCTACTGCGTTATGCCCGTCAGGTATTACTTGATGGCTGGGATATTGACGCTCAACTACGATTGAAGTCATCTCGCATTGTTATGATAGGCGCAGGCGGTCTAGGCTGTCCTGCTTCTGAGACTTTAGTTCGAGCAGGACTTGGGCAGGTTCATCTGATTGATGATGATGTGATTGAAGCGAGTAATTTACAACGGCAAACGCTATTTTTACCTGAAGATATTGGTAAGCCTAAAGCGCTGACAGCTGCGCAAATGTTAGAGAGGATTAATCCTTTAATCACAGCGCGTGGCACAGTGGCGCGATTGAGTGAAGACAACGCTTATGAGTTACTTGATATGGCGTCCGGTAAGCCAAATCTATTGTTAGACTGTACGGATAATTTTGCCACGCGCGATATCATCAATCGTATCAGCGTACGCTATCAAATTCCGCTACTGTCTGCTTCAGCGATTGCGATGCAAGGCCAGTTGGCATTGTTCGAGCCGCATCTAAATACGGGGTGCTATCATTGCGTGTTTGGTTCAGTGGTGCTTGATGCCGAGGCTGATGAGCGTACTTGTGCCAATTCAGGGGTGCTCGCCAGTACCACTGCTATCATGGGCAATTTGCAAGCCAATGCCGCTTTGCAATATCTAGGCTTAACCAAAAATCCACTGACAAATAAACTGTTAATATGGGATGGTAGCCAGATGCAGCAACGGCTGATGGGCTATCGGAAAGATGCAGAATGTTCCATCTGTAGCGGCTATCATTGATTGGTAACGGTTTAGCTTTTATCACTTATTATTATCCATTCTCAAACATCCTTTTTATGACCATAGTTGTTTTTTATGAAAATTCATCGTCCGCATTTATTAAAGCATACCTTTAATGTCGTTAACCGTGTTCGTCAAACGGCAAGTGTCGCTGGTCTGTCCGCGCTTAGAGTGGCAAAGGGCGAAAAACCTGATGCTATGCTGCTAAAAGAAACCTTTGAGCAATTGGGCACGACTTATATCAAGATAGGCCAGTTTATTGCCAGTACGCCGTCATTATTTCCCCGTGATTACGTGCAAGCGTTCCAGAGCTGTTTGGATCAAACCACGCCGCTATCCTATGCTTATATTGAACAAGTATTAAAGGAAGAGCTAGCCGTTAATGGGTTAACGCTTGAAGATACGTTTGCGCATATCGACTCAAAGCCGCTAGCGTCAGCTTCTATCGCCCAAGTCCATGCTGCGCGTTTGCATAATGGCGATGAAGTTGTCTTAAAGGTGCAGAAGCCTGGCGTTGAAACCATCATGCAGACGGATTTAGGCGTATTGCATGGCGTGACTAAGTTAGTTGAACTGCTGATGCCATCGATGAGATTTGCCAGTATTGCACCAATTATTGATGAGATTCGTCTACGTATGCTTGCTGAGACAGACTTTATCGCTGAGGCACAAAACATTCGCGACTTTCAGCAGTTTTTGGCAGTATCAGGTAATACACGCGTAGTGGCGCCAAAAGTATATGAAACGCACACTACCAAGCGTGTACTGACCATGAGTCGCTTATACGGTGTCTCAATGGTGGATGAAACTTTGATGCGTCAGTATTGTACTGATCCAGCACAAGTGATGGCGGATACGCTAAATACCTGGTTTGCAAGCCTCATGTTGTGTAATAGCTTCCATGCCGATTTGCACGCGGGTAACTTGATGCTATTGACCGATGGACGCATTGGCTTTTTAGATTTCGGTATCGTCGGTAAGCTAAAGGCTGAGAGCTGGCGTGCGTGCATGGGTATGATGCAAGCAATGCAGGACAATAACTACCAAGCAATGGCGCATCATATGATTGACATGGAAATGACCCATGGTGGTAATCAGGTTGATGTGGTGGCATTGGGTAACGATTTGCAGCGTATGATGAAAAGTATCATGGCAGAAGATAAGGCCTTTACCAGCGGTATCCCTTTTAATACCAAAGAGCAGGCTGACGAGCTCAATACCATGATGCTTGAGATTGTCGACGTCGGCAAGCGCCATGGCATTCATTTCCCGCGTGACTTTGCCTTATTGACCAAGCAGATGTTATATTTTGATCGTTTTATGCGTACGCTTGCGCCTGATATGGATATGTTTAGCGATCAGCGCGTACAGATGTTAGGACAAGCAGAGACATTTGATCAAGCGAATCCTCCAACGCTGGATGTCTCGTAGGATTCAATACCGTATTTAATACTTTTTCAAATTAGCGGTTTATCACTGCTTTTGATTGCTTTTAACACAAAGGATTGTGTGCTCATTGCCACAAAATGGCTCCGTCATGATGACTGCTCTCAAAAGTCGTGCTTTTATTATCATCACTAATGAAACGGCCATCGCTTGGATAGGTCTGTATTGTTTAGCAGTAGTGATGGGGTTTGGACGGTTTTTATTTACCGCCACCTTACCTGATATTATGATTCAATTATCGCTATCGACGACTATTGCAGGTTGGATGGCATCGGTCAATTATAGTGGTTATTTTATTGGCGCGCTCATTGCGATGTTTGTGCCGCATCGTTTGACATGGCAAATGCTGATGGTGTGGACGATAGTCAGTGTCATCACGACAATGCTATTGGTTGTACCGAATATGTCATTAAAGCTATGGTATGTCATTCGGCTGTTTTCTGGGATCGCAAGCGGTGTAACGATGATTTTAAGCTCATCGTTAGTGATTCAGAGCTTTAGTAACGAGCGCCGCTCTGTACTTTCAGCCTTACATTATGCCGGTATTGGCGTCGGTATTAGCGCTTCTGCCATACTGACGTGGTGGTTATTAACGCTTGGCTACCATTTCAATGTGATTTGGCTGGTGGCAGGTATCATTAGTCTACCGCTATTATGGTTGCTTTATGCCATACGTCCAACCAGTCTTAGTGCTTCTCAGCCAAATAATAATCAAATATCCTCAATTCGCCAAACCTATCTTAATTTTAAGCGCTCTCTATACGAGGCAGCGGCTGGCCATACTAAGCCTATTATATTATTGTCGGCAAGCTATGTGCTTGCAGGCTTTGGTTATATTACTTCTGCCACTTTTTTGCCGGTGATGGCAGCTCAGCGCTTGACGACACAAACCTATGCTGGACTACTAATTTGGCTGGTTGTTGGTGTTTTTGCCATGCTATCAAACCCTATTTGGGGCGCACTTGCCAAGCGAATTGGTGAGACCAAAACTTTAATGGGCTTAACGTTACTACAAGCGTTTGGTATGTATTTACCTATATGGTTTGATGGGGCTATTGGCTTATATGGTAATGCCGTTATTTTAGGATTAACCTTTGTCGGTATGGTGTCAATGACGCTCATTTTGATTAAAAATATCAATCCTGCTTATTCTAACTTATTGATGGGACTGGCGACTTTGGCCTATGCGCTCGGGCAATTCATAGGACCACTGGTAACGGTGGCACTGGCTGGGAAAAATGATAATTTTAATGCTGGATTATTGGTCGCTGCTATAGGACTATTGATAGGATTGGTTTTAGTGTGCTTCTTTCGTCGTCAATCCCAACCAGAGCAACGAACGACTGCTTAAACCACGCTGCGGTTAAACACTTCACGTAGCTCAAAACTGGTATGCACTTGAGCCACGCCTTCGATACGATTCAGCCGATGTAATAAAAACTCCTCATAATGGGCCATATCGCGTACGCGTACTTTAATTAAGTAATCTTCTGTACGACCGGTGACGATGCTACAGCTCATCACTTCATCGAAGCTTTGAACTTTACGCTCAAACTGCTCAAAGCGATCAGCGGTATGTCGATCCATACTGATGGCGATGAATACGGCTAAGGGATAGCCCAGTTTTTGTGCATCGGTTTGAGTATGATAGCCGGTAATAACACCGCTATCTTCCAAGCGTTTAATACGGCGCGCACAGGGTGTCGCAGATAGATTAACGCGCTCAGCAAGCTCAGTAATACTCATGCGTGCTTGGGTCTGTAATAAGCGTAATAGCTGTCTGTCCGTCTCATCGATATCAGTCGGCAATTGGCTGTTGGAATGGCTATTTAGCATATATTATTCAATATTTGGTGGATTAATACAATTATATCTATAATAATAGCGTTTATCACTAAAATAATAGCGATATATGTAAAATAAAACAGCTTTTCACTTTATTAACTTTGTTATTATAATGGCATAAACTCATATTATCTCGTATCATAAAATCTGATTTATTAGCTCATTTACTAAACTTATTTACCAAAAATATAATTTGTTAGAAATATAAACTGCCATCTCATCTAAGGATTGATCATGTCTGAACAAGCCACACGCACCATACAAGCTGCGCCTGCCGCACCTGCGACAGTAACGCCAAAACATACCGCGTTCGATTATAAAAAGTATCGTCCTTTTGCATTTGCGCCATCGTTGCCAGATCGCACATGGCCGAGTAAAACGCTTGAGAAGTCGCCAATATGGGCAAGTGTAGATCTGCGTGACGGTAACCAAGCCTTAATTGATCCGATGACTATCGAACAAAAAATGCGCTTTTTTAAGACTCTGGTTGGCGTAGGCTTTAAAGAAATTGAGATTGGTTTTCCATCGGCCGCGCAAGTTGAGTTTGATTTTGCTCGTAAATTGATTGAAGAAAATCATGTGCCAGATGATGTGACCTTGCAAGTGTTGGTGCAAGCTCGTGAGCATTTGATTGCCCGTACTTTTGAGTCATTGAAAGGTGCCAAGCGTGCCATCGTTCACGTCTATAACTCAACATGCCGCATCCAACGTGAAAAAGTATACGGTAAGGATAAAGCTGAGATTAAAGAGATTGCGATTACTGGTGCTAAATTATTGGTTGAATATGCTGCCAAATATCCGGAAACAGAGTGGGTATTCCAGTATTCACCTGAGAGCTTTAGCCAAACTGAGACTGAATATGCCGTCGAGGTCTGTGATGCCGTTTGTGATGTTTGGAAGCCTGAACATGGTCAAGAGGTGATTTTAAACTTGCCAGCGACTGTTGAAGCGTCAACGCCTAACGTATTTGCTGACCAAGTCGAGTATTTTTGCCGTAACCTTGCCAAGCGTGAGCATGTGACGATCAGTTTGCATACTCATAATGACCGTGGCTGTGCAGTGGCTGCTGCTGAGCTAGGGGTGCTTGCTGGCGCTGATCGTATCGAAGGCACGCTTTTAGGCAATGGTGAGCGTACCGGCAACATGGATATCATGGTCATGGCGATGAACTTGTTTAGCCAAGGTATCGATCCTGAGCTTGATTTTAGTAACATGAGTGAGATTGTGCAGGTGGTTAGCGAGTGCAATAACTTACCAGTACACCCACGCCATCCGTATGTTGGTGAATTGGTATTTACTGCCTTTAGTGGCTCTCATCAAGACGCTATCAAAAAATGCCTTGATTATAATGAGAAACATATCGAGCAGACCGAAAACGTTTGGGATGTCGCTTATTTACCGATTGATCCAGCGCATATTGGTCGCAGTTATCAGGATGTGGTACGTATCAATAGCCAATCTGGGAAAGGTGGTGTCGCTTATATTCTTCAACGCAATTATGGTTTCAATCTACCGCGCTGGATGCAAATTGACTTTAGCCGTGTGGTACAGCATCAAGCTGAAACGGCTGCCCGTGAACTACAAAATGATGAAATCTTACAAACCTTTGAAAACACTTACTTACAGCAAGGTAGCTTTGAGTTATTAGATTACAGCGTCAATAATAAAGGTGGTGAAGTTTACTTTAACGGCCAAGTACAGATGAATGGCGAGACTATTACCATTGATGGAACAGGTAATGGTCCACTATCTTCATTTATTGATGGACTTGCTCAGCATACCGGTAAGTCAATACATGTCATTAACTACGCTGAGCACGCGATTAATCCGCAGCATAATAGCGTTGACGGTATCGATGATGATACTAATAGCGACAATAAAACCAATGCCAACGCTGCGGCTTATATTCAGCTAAATGTTGATGGTGAGGTTTATTCAGGTATCGGTACTTGCAGCAGCACCGTATCAGCGATGCTTAAAGGGGCATTGTCCGCCTTTGCTCAAGCAGTTAGTACATCCGCCGCTTAGCATCTGATTATCCAATTTTAGTATTGGATTCCATAACGTCATGACTCGTTGCGATTAGCAAATAAGAGCCATGGCGTTATTTTTTTTAATTTTTGAAGACTCATTAATTTATGTGCTACTGTGACGCTTATCAGATAGGCGTTAAAGCTTTAATAGCATAATGTTACTTGTGTTTTTAGTGACTAAGACTTACGCTAATGTACATATATCTCATTATTATAATACTATAAATAAAAAGGTTAATTATGGAACCTATCTCATTTGCTTCATTTTCATTAGCAGCTATTTTAGCGTCACTGCCAGTAAATGGCGAAGTAGTTAGTAAGCCGACTATTACCACCCATATCAGTCCTGCGATTGCTGGACAGTGGGAAATCGATCTAAATAATAATATCACGATGACCAAAGAAGCTGAAGCTAGACAAGCGGCATTAAAAGACGTAAAAAATATAGAAAGTGACGAGCCTAAAATAAGTGCAGGTGAGGGACTACTGACACAAAATGAAAAGCGTATCATTAATATTCAGCCGAATACCAGTAAAAAACTTATGGCCTCTGCAGCGAAATCAAATCAATGCCGTGAGCTATATAATTTTGCTGCTGACAATGAGATGTGGTCGGTAAGTGGCAAAGAGCGTACGTACGGTCGCTACTTAGTCACGCACCGTGAAGAAGGATTACCCATTATTGCTATCAAGACGGTATATGATAACAATGAGGTAGATTGCTCAGGCAATCAGGTAGACCAGACTGATGAGGCGCTGATTGCCTTTTTAAACCATGATGGTAATCAGATGCAGTGGTGTGCTGACCCTGATGGTACAAAATGCTTTATGAACTTCAAAAGAATTTTGCCCTAATAAGGTTTTTTTCGTTAAATAGCACCATTTATAACAATCTTAATTGGTCTGCATTAAAAAACCGCTATCTGACAGATAGCGGTTTTTTATCAATCAAGACATTTCAGCAGATTATGAATCTGCTTTTGCTTTATTGGCAGTTAGCATTTCTCTTTCAAGATAATGAATATTTTGTGCTTCTTCAATAAAGTTTTTATCTGCCAAAATTACATCACGATGCATGGGGATATTGGTTTTGATACCTTCAATAACCAACTCATCAAGTGCATGTAGCGTTTTAGAGATCGCTTGCTGGCGTGTCTGACCATGACAGATGAGCTTACCAATCAATGAATCATAATAGCTTGGAATCTCATAACCAGGGTAAAGATGAGAGTCAAAACGCACGCCGGCGCCACTTGGTGCAAACAATTGCGTGACCGTACCTGGTGAAGGCATAAATGTGGTCGGATCTTCAGCATTAATACGGCATTCGATAGCATGACCTTGAATCTCAATCTCACTTTGACGATAGGACAGACCGTAACCTGCAGCAATTTTTAATTGCTCGACTACTACGTCGATACCCGTAATCATCTCAGTAACAGGATGCTCAACCTGAACACGAGTATTCATCTCAATGAAGAAGTATTCATTATTCTCAAATAAAAACTCAAACGTTCCAGCACCGCGATACTTGACTAGCTGACATGCTTTGACGCAGGCTTCCAAAATTGGCTGACGAACATCGTCAGGGATATCAGGGGCTGGCGCTTCTTCTAATACCTTTTGATGGCGACGTTGTAATGAACAATCGCGATCATAAAGATGAATGGCGTTACCGTTACCGTCGCCAAGTACTTGCACTTCAACGTGGCGCGGATTTTGTAGATAACGTTCCATATACACAGTATCGTCGCCAAACCACAGCTCAGCTTCTTGTTTTGCCGCTTGTACTTGACCGATAACTTCTTCAAAGCGCTCAACGACACGCATACCGCGACCACCGCCACCAGAAGCTGCTTTAATTAATAACGGAAAACCAATATTGCGCGCTTGCTCTTCGGCATTATGAAGCGTGACAGCACCTACAGAGCCCGGTACGGTTGGTACACCTGCTTTTTTCATGGCATTAATAGCAGAGACTTTATTACCCATCAAACGAATATGATCAGCGTTAGGTCCAACGAAGGTCAACCCTGCTTCTTCGACGCGCTCAGCGAATTCAGCATTTTCAGCCAAAAACCCATAACCGGGATGGATAGCGTCCGCACCTGATATCTCAGCCGCCGTCAAGATAGTATTAATATCAAGATAGCTTTGATTGGCGTTAGGTTTACCAATACAGATGGCTTCATCAACAAAGCGCAAGTGCATCAAGTTTGCATCAGCCGTAGAGTAGACGCCTACGGTTTCAATACCAAGGGCTTTGCAAGCTCGAACGATACGTAGGGCAATCTCACCTCTATTGGCGATGAGCAGTTTTTTTATCATGGGGTCATCCTTGTCGAAGCGGCGTTTATTGATAGAGTCGCTATCTTTGGCATCATAGAATTTAGCTACAGTACATTAAGCGAACTCAAGTTACGTTGCCGTATGAATGATAACGAGTCTCAATCATAACGAAGTAAAGTATGGCGAATATCGTTAAGCTTTATAGCGGACGATAGGTTGGCCAAACTGTACAACGTCAGAGTTATTGACTAAGATTTCGTCAATGACACCACTTTGAGTCGCTTCAAGAGGATTCATGATTTTCATCGCTTCAATAATGCCAAGCGTATCACCAGCTTGTACTTTTTGTCCCACCTTGATAAATGGCGGATCATTAGGGCTAGGGGCTGAATAATAAACACCAACCATCGGCGACGTCTCAACGCTACCAGCTTTGACGGCTGCTTTTGCTTCAGTTGCAATAGGGGCAGCGCCGGCAGTAGGAGCGGCCATCATCGTTGGTGCTGGCGCATCATAGTGACGAGTTAAACTGATGTGTTCATCATCTGAGCTGATTTCTAAATTCACCAGTTCACTTTCTTCCATGAGGGCGATTAGGGTGCGTATTTTTTCAATATCCATAATTTTAATTTTGCCTTGTACTAAATTCGAGAAAATAGTGTAACTAAATATTGTGTAGATAATTGCTAATGATACCTATATTCACGGCAATGAGCAATCGATGTACAGTTGTTAACTGAATTTTTTTACATATTATGACGTAAGCACTCTTTCGAGTAAGAAATGCTTAATGATTTATCATAGTCTATGTGGTTAAGTAGCGCTAGTCATGATTAACAGATACTAGGTTTGTATAATAGGTTTGGATAAATAATATCTAATGATTAACCCCACATCGCCGTCAAGCGCTTTTGTTGATAGAGCAGACGCAATGTAAGCAAAATAGAGGATAAAAATAGCCCAGTAATTAATGCCATCCAAAAACCCTGCGGGCCAAGATCCGTGAAGCGTACTAAGTAAACGCCAAGCGGCAGAGCGACTATCCAATAACAAAATAGCGTGACCCACATTGGTACAGTCGTGTCTTGCATACCGCGCAATATACCAGCCACATTAACTTGCCAGCCATCAAATAACTGATAAGCCAATGCAAAGATAAGTAAGTGCATGGCTTGTGCTCGTACGATTGGATTGTCGGTGAAAGCTGCTGCCAATTGTGGTCTAAATAACCAGACACCGAGCATACAAGCGAAGGCAATCACTACTGTCCATATGAGACCCGTGGCTTGCACTTGACGTAATGCCAAGAGGTTTTTTTCACCGAAGCGATTGGATATCATGATTGTCAGTGCCATAGCGACCGATATGGGTATCATAAACAGCTGCGAGGTCACTGATAATGCCACTTGATGCGACGCGGTTGCCAGCGCACCTAATGGACTAATCACCAGCGCACCTAAGCTAAATAAGCTTGCTTCAAAAAAGATAGAGATACCAATAGGAATACCAAGTTTCAGTAGTTTCTTTATTTGTGCACGATTGGGGCTGGCAAAACCATAAAAAAAGCGAGTGCTGGCAAATTGCTGACGTTTAGTGAAGCTGGTATAAGCAGCAAGTAATAAGACGTTTATCCATAATACAATTGCAGTTGCAACCCCGCAGCCGGCACCGCCCATCTCAGGCATTCCAAATAAGCCATGGATAAATATATAGTTAAGCGGAATATCTGCGAGCAGACCAATGATGCTAATAACAGTTACTGGTTCAGGACGCCCAAGCGCTTCGCAATAACTACGTAGCACGGCATATATGGCCATAGCAGGAAAGCCAAATGATACGCCATGTAAATACTGCGTCGCTATCGGTTGGATATTTTCAGGGACGCCCATTATGCCAAGGATATTTGGTGCTAAATTAACAATAATAAAGCCAAGAATACCAATTACGCTAGCCGCCCATAAAGATTGCTGGGTGATATGGGGTACTTGGTTATGTTTATTTTGACCAATTGCCTCACCAATAAGAGGAGTGGTGGCAATTAAAATACCGGTGGCTAATAAAAACAGAGGCAGCCAAATACCAGAACCAACAGCCACAGCAGCCAAGTCGAGCGCGGAGACTTGACCGGCCATAATGGCATCGACGACACCAAGCGCAGCTTGGCAGAATTGGGTAATTAAGATGGGGAGCGCGAGCACGCCTAGGCGTAAGCTGTAGCTTTTAAAATCTCTAAAAGATAATGGGAAAAACATAATGAGCAACTTTTTATTCTTTGCGGTAATTATTATTGATGAGCAAATACTGCCATCAATAAATCAATAGTGAGACAGTAAGGTAGGAGTCGTGCCGACGATAATACTCCGATAAATAATATGAGCAAGCCCCTTCTTAACAAGAATATGCAGGCAGAGTATGTAAATAAAATCGATGACGCTAAAATAAAAATAACCCGTCAATTCAAATAATGAATTAACAGGTCATAAGTAGAGATAATGGTAAAGAAGCAAGAGTATGATGTCAATGTTTTAGAGGCGTTTGATGAATTTCATTTATGGTTTTTCCTAACATTTTAATGTTTATGATCGACGCATTAGCAGTTAGATGGAATCCACCTCATCCGCTATCAGATCAAGCGTTTCAGCCATATCCATAATCGCGTGCCAGTGCTTGGGTTCAAGCGGAAGGATGGTTAATTGCTCACAGCCTTTTCTGAGTAATAAAGAATCCTCAAGCGCAGGCAAAAATTTAAGCTCTGATAGTGGCAGTATATCGGTAAACGCCTGCTCAAAAGTCACATCTACCATATACCAGCGCGGCTCCTCTTCAGTCGCTTTGGGATCATAGTGCCGATGTTCAGGATGAAACTGGGTCGTGTCAGCGTAGCCTGCTTTGCTGATGATCACGATACCAGCGACACCAGAAGGTCTAGCACTTGAATGATAAAAAAAGGCCTTATCGCCTGCTTTCATATCATCACGCATAAAGTTACGGGCGCGGTAGTTACGTACGCCATCCCACATCTCTGTTCCTGCGCGTTGTAGGTCTTTTATATTAAAACATTTTGGATTGGATTTTATCAGCCAATAGGCCATTGTCTTTATCCTTTTAATGATTGCTTATCATTCATTATCGTTTTATGCAGTAATAGTGGTTGTTAGATATTTTGCCTGTAATAGAACGCCGTTAACATGAGTGTTTGTTACTGGTTTTGTTATTGATACGCTTTTATTTAAGATACCCTTTTTTTTCGGACGCTTAGCCGTTATCCTAGCGATACTTTCTGCTACTGATAGCTGTTACTCATTTATAGATAGACCGATTATGTCAAATATCAAATCTGTTCACTTTTCCAATAATCTGAGCGCTTTTAATCATTCTACTGCGAGTGCGATAGAAGTAAGCGACATTCCATTGGCGCTGTATATCCACATCCCGTGGTGTGTGAAAAAATGTCCTTACTGTGATTTTAATTCGCATGAGCTACCGATTGACAGTCAGTTGTCCATGTATGACGAGTACGTCGATGCGCTATTACTCGATGCCGCAGCGCAGCAGTCATTAACCCAAGGGCGAGAAGTCAGCTCGATATTTATCGGTGGTGGCACACCGTCGCTACTTCCTATGGCGCAGTATCGGCGCTTATTTTCTGGATTGCGAGCATGTTTTAATTTTGCCAATGATATTGAAATCACCATGGAAGCCAATCCAGGCACCCTTGAGCATGCACCCTTTGCTGAATATTTAGATGTGGGCATCAATCGTCTGTCTATCGGTGTACAAAGCTTTTCTGCCGAGCAGCTAACAACATTGGGGCGTATTCACGATCCCAAACAAGCATTATCAGCGATTAAAGCAGCTCGTGCGGCTGGGTTTGAGCGCGTCAATGTTGATTTGATGCATGGTCTACCGCAGCAAACCTTGAATGAAGCAATAAACGATATCCAGACAGCACATGATGCCGGAGCGACTCATATATCTTGGTATCAGCTGACCATTGAGCCTAATACGGTCTTTTATCGCAGTCAGCCAATCTTACCCGATGAGGATAGCTTAGCTGATATTGAACAGGCGGGTCAGACATTACTACAAAATTTAGGCTACCACAATTATGAGGTGTCGGCGTGGGCTGGCGCGTCAGATAAGCCGTGCCGTCATAACGTCAACTATTGGCAGTTTGGTGACTATTTAGCGATTGGTGCAGGCGCGCATGGTAAAGTAACTGTGAATAACGCCGCTGCTGAAAAAATAACCATTAGCGAAGTGGCTAGTGAAAAGTTGGCAGAGGTGGGTATTTATCGCTTTAGCAAATCACGGATGCCGAAAGATTATATGGACTATCAAGACGCGCCTCACCACAATGAAACAACTGAAGAGTCACCAAAAATGGTGGGCTGGCAGACGATTGCCAGTGATGAACTGGTTAGTGAGTTTATGCTGAATGCGTTGCGTTTGCATGCTGGTGTGGCATGGTCGTTATTTGAGGCTCGCACAGGGCTGAGCTATGACAGCATTGCTATACAAGTGAATAAATTAATACAACAAGGCTTACTGATGGATGATGCTGAACAGTTACAGCCGACCGCATTGGGCAGAAGATACCTCAATCAGATTTTAAGAGAGTTTTTGTAATATCATTTTGTAATATTATACTGAAAGCTTTGATTTCTTCGAATAGACTAAAATAATTCAGCAAGCGAACATTAAAACAAAAAAAGAGGCTTACCGAATGATAAGCCTCTTAAAAATAAGTCTAACAAAGTTAGTACTTAGATTTTATTTTGTACGTCTTGTGCACCGCCAGTTACAGCATCGCCAGCGCTAGATACGTCTTGACCTAGACCTTTAAAAGTGTTGCAACCAGTTAATACAAACATAGCCGTTAAAGATGCAATGATTAGCTTTTTCATAACAATTTCCTCAAAAATAAATGGGTGATTATAAATAACAACAGTGATGCTAAGCAGTTTACTTAAGCCTCACTGAAGGGTTATAGGATACGATAACAATGTGTTTAAATTATCTCGTTATCCATTACAGCCATCATAGTCAAAGTTAAAATCGGTGCACAGTATCAAAATGTAATTATCGGCAGTAAACTGTAACTTTTGATTACGCTTGATATATAAGCCTAAATAATAAAACTTTAACCACTTACGGAGTCAGTATGACCATTCATATCGTGCTGGTAGCGCCAAAGATGCCCAGCAATACCGGTAATATTATTCGTTTATGCGCTAATAGTGGGGCACAACTGCATTTAGTCAGGCCATTAGGGTTTGAGCTGGACGATAAGAAGCTGCGCCGCGCAGGATTGGATTATCATGAGTACGCCCATTTGCAAGTACACGACGATTGGGCGATGACCAAACAGGCATTGCAAGCTGCTGGTTGTCATATCATTACAGCGCTAACGACCAAATTGAGCACACCATTCTATGATTATGATTTTAGTGGGCAAGTAGCTGACAGCTCAGATACGGTTTTGGAATCGCCAGCTAATATTGCGCTGGTTTTTGGTTCTGAGACGGCAGGGTTGGCAGAGGATATACGTGAGAATATTGGTGCGGATAATTGGTTGCGACTGCCAATGCTGGCTGATTCGCGCAGTTTGAATTTGTCTAATAGCGTGGCAATATGCTTGTATGAAGTATGGCGGCAGCAAGGTTTTACTGGTGATGAAGGTCGCAGTATCGGTTATGAGACGCTGGCGGTCTACGACCCAAAGTAGCCGCTCTATTAGCCCTAAAGCTTTAGTAATCAGATGTTTAAACGATATAAGAAAGCCGTTCACTATAAAAATTTAGCTTGCTTTGTCTTAACTTGCTTTACTATAAACAGTTAGGGGGTTTCGGCAGCCCAGCGAGACGGTTTACATGACGGGCGACCAAGCCAGTATTAAATAGCTGCTGTAGCTTTTGGTTGCTGATGTCGTCTTCAGGTAAGGTTTTTTGGAGCCACTTAATCAGCGGGCGTGTGGCTGGGGCGTGATTAAACTTGACAAAAAACGCGCGTACTTGTTGCAATACCGCTAAATGCTCAGCATCTAAATCTAGATCCAATGTATTGGCTAACTGCTGTGCAATAGCAGGCGTCCAAACAGTGTGGTCGCATAAATGACCATCTTGGTCTAAGGCTACGTTGATTGCTGTAGCAGAGGGAATGGTAGAGGTGTTAGAAGTACTCATAAGGCAATCGTTATCACTTTATCAAAGCGACTATCTTGGGTCATCGCAACCCATTCATTATCGCTTAAAATACCTGTTACCTTAGCAGCGAGATTAAGTTTTGCTGTTGTATTCTGATTGAGCTGCGCCACATCCTCAGCGAGGGCGTAGATACCAGCTATATCTTCCATTTCGATTTCCTCAATATCACCTAAATAAGCATTAAGCCAATCAATAAAAGCGACGGTTGTGCCTAATAAGAGGATGCTGTCACCAGCACGCCATGTCAACGCCATTTGTTCTGTGCTGCGTCTGAGCGTATCCATGGTGCTATGTAATTGATATAAAGTTGCCATAGTCGTATCCGATTGCTTACTGTATTTATTTTAATAGTAAAAATTTTGGCTAGTATCTGCTATTCAAAGCTTTCACATTTAAAGCCTTCATATTAAAAATTGAGAATTTGATCAAAGTCTTGGGAGTTAATAACTTCTGGAATCAAGGTTAATTGGGTCGCGACATCGGTCGGTAGCATTCCAGCAATCCAGCCGCTAAATACATCATCAGGTAGCCAAGCTGGCGGCATATCATATAGTTCAAGCGATTGAATCATGCCATGTAGACGTGCGTCAGACTGCATCAAAAACCCAAATACCGGTGCATCCAAATACAGTTGTACATCATGCCCAAAGGTGGCTAAGGTCAAAGCGAGCGCGCAGCCTTCATAGCTTGCCATTTCAGTAGGCGTCTGCAAGCGAATGAGTAATTTCATAGTTTATTCCTAATCTTATTTATCGCTAACCGCTGTTATTAAGCTAGCTATTATTGAGCTTGCTAGTATCAGAACTGTATCAAGCGACAGTCGCCTTGCATCATCATGGCAAGCTCACTCAGTCCTACTAAACTAAAACCTGTCGCCAGATTTTCGCTATCTAACTGATGGCGCGCACTATTGTCGCTATCCGAGATACCGCGACTGAGCGCGGTACTGACGCAGACCGGCAGTGATATCTGATACTGCTCAGCGAGATTTTGCCATTCTTGGGTTATGTTCATCTGATCAGCTGACTGCCAGCGTAACCGATTGGCAATATTTGCTGCATCTGCATAGAAAAAAATATTCAGTAGTGCTTGCTGGTTTTCAGGTCGGTTACTGTTATCACTTTTACCATTTATTGCTGCTATTTGCAGATAACTACGAGCATAGCGTAGTGCTATATGAGCAAGCGGATGACTGGGGTCAGCAGTTATCAAAAGTAAGGGAGTAGAAGCAGTAGTCATAGTCATAGGCCTAGTATCGCAAATTATAGTATCGTAGCTGATTTATTATTAATAGTGCTCATTAATGGTTGGTTATAACAATATAAAAACCAGCCACACTTTATGGTTTATGGTCCTTGTTATAGTCAGTTCAAAATAAAAGCGATACGATTGTAATAACGTGCTATTGACTATATTTTTTCTTGCTTGCTGTTCGCAGGCGTGACAGAGGCTGCAAAAAACTTATAGTCAATAGCACTGTATCGTTTTTAAAATGAATTTACTATACCGCCAACTTTTATCATCTGCTTACCGATGTTTTCACCAGAAAACAGACCGATAAACGCTGCGGGAATGTTTTCAAAGCCTTCAATGAGGTTTTCTTTATAGATTAGGTTGTCATTATTATACCAGTCAGCAAGCTGTTGCTTAGCATCTGCAAAGTTGTCTTTAAAGTCATAGACCACAAAACCTTCCATGCGAGCACTTTTCTTGATTAAGGTGTGCATCGGTCTTGGTCCTTGTGGTGGGTTTTCTTCGTTGTAATCTGCGATTTGACCGCAAATAGCAATGCGGGCATGCTCGTTGATATTGGCAAACACGGCATCGAACAATTCCCCACCCACATTATCAAAGAAGACATCAACGCCATTGGGACAAGCGTCTTTTATGGCTGCCTCCATATCATCGACTTGTTTATAGTTAATGCCTTTATCTAAACCTAAATCGTTTTCCAAGAACGCGATTTTTTGGGCCGAGCCGGCAATACCGATAACTTTACAGCCTTTTGTTTTGGCAATTTGAGCAGCGATACTACCCACAGAGCCAGCTGCACCGGAGACGACGACCGTTTCACCTTTTTTAGGCTGACCAATATTTAGCATACCAAAGTAGGCAGAGAGACCAGGAATACCAAGCATACTGACTGCAGTAGAGATAGGCGCAAGTGTCGGATCTACTTTTTCAATATCTGCAATGTTAACCGCTTGATATTTCTGCCAAGCAAATCGACCATGCACAATATCACCGACCATAAAATTATCATCACTGCTTTCGATAACTTGGGCGACCGTTCGACTGGTGATAGGTTTATTTAGCTGAAATTTGTTGCCAGCTGCATCATCCGTGCCTTTATTCATAAAGCCACGCATGCCAGGATCAACGGATACGTAAATACTTTTAAGTAGCACTTCGCCTTCTTTGAGTGTCGGCATATCGATGTCATTAATTTTAAACGTGTCTGTCGTCGGTATACCTGAAGGGTGGTTAGCCAGTACAATTTCTTGGTTTTGTTCTTTTGTATTTATATTTTTCATTTCTGATTACCTATTTGTTACCTTTAAAAGTCTTAAGGCTATTTTAAACTTTTTAAGGCTTTAAGATGGACGGAACATACTATCATGAACACATTTTATTACTAATAACCATATCTACAATAATTTACTGCATCTTGCTGCGCACAAATGCAGTCATCATTTATAGTTAAGTTATTTATGCTACCATAAAACCGCTCAAATCGAATGGTATCGACATGGTTAACAGTTATTTTATGCTCAGTATGTTCATCATTTGTCATGAGCATTTAGTCAGAAAAAACCTTAAGGTTAGGCTCTAGATTCATGTTAAATCCTAAGTTCATGTAGTTTCATAATTGCCTGCTGCAAGGAGTTGTCATCGTTATGCTATCTACCGTATTCAATGATAAAGGTTATCAACCCACATCAGAGCAGCTAGAAGCGCTACAAACAGCAAGTGAGTTTGCTTATCAAGTTTGGCAGAGTCGAACGGGTGCATGTCAGACGTTTTTGCGTAGTTACCCCTTAGAGAGTACCTTAACTCGCCAGCAAATCGATGATCTTATTCAAGATTATACCTTGGATGAAAACTATCAACTCGCGAATGAAATTAAAGTAATGAGCGGATTGCGTCATTTGCGTATGCTATTGATGATGCGCTGGGTTTGGCAAGATGCATTGGCAGTCATTGAGCTCGAGCAATTAACGGATGAGTTGTCCGAATTTGCCGATGGTTGTATTTTATTTGCGAAGGATTATACCTATCAGCATCTTGTTAACCAGTACGGGCAGCCAACCTTTATTAATGACAAAGGTAATGTGCAAGTTGATGATATGGCCATTATGGCGATGGGTAAGCTTGGCGCGCATGAGCTGAACTTATCGAGTGATATTGACCTTATCTTTGTCCATCAGGCGCGCGGTGAAACTGACGGTGACAAAGAAAAAGGCACCCGCAGTATTGATAATAAGCGTTTTATGACGCGGCTTGGTCAGGGTATTATCAAGCTGCTCGATAACAATACGGCTGATGGTTTTGTATTTCGGGTCGATATGCGTCTGCGGCCGTGGGGTGATGGCAGTGATTTGGCCATTCACTTATCGGCATTACAAAAGTACTTTGCTCAAAACGCGCGCGCATGGGAGCGCTTTGCTTGGCTAAAAGCGCGCGTGGTTGGGCACATAGCGCCACCGTTTTACGATGAAATACAAGCGCTTACTAAGCCATTTGTCTTTCGGTATTACGTTGATTATAGTGCTTTTTCGGCACTCAGAGAGATGAAGTCTCTTATTCAAAATCAAGTTGCACAGCGTGAAGACTTGGATAATATAAAACTTGGCGCGGGCGGTATTCGAGATATTGAGTTTATCGTCCAAGCGTTTCAATTAATTTATGGCGGTCGGCATCCGCAGCTACAGGTCAAGTCTTGCTTAAAGGCAATGCAAGTACTGTGTGAGCTTGAGTATTTAGAGCATGATACCTATCAAGAACTGCAAGGCGCTTATCGCTTTTTGCGTCGACTTGAGCACGGTATTCAGGCGATTAACGATCAACAAACCCAGCGCTTACCTCATGATACACACTGGCAGCACAATCTGGCTGTGACGCTTGGGTTTGACAATTGGGAAGGGTTGCTCAATACCCTCAATCATCATCGATACAATGTCAATGTGCCGTTTGAGCGTATGGTCACTGAGCGTCAAGTTCCCGCTCAAGACGATAATGAGCTTGAACCTGCTCAACTTGATGAACAAATTGCCCGTTTAAATCAGGTATTGACTGAAGAAAATCGTGCTCAACTACAAGGTTTTTGGCAGTCAAAAATGGTTGCTAATTTGAGTGATGAGGCTCGTGAACGCTTGGATGACGCTTATCCGGTGATAGTGCATGCGCTACTTGCGCATCAAGAACAGCAGCAACTTGCCAATACAGCATTGCCACGTTTGATTGCCTTGCTTGAAGCTATCTGCCGTCGCTCTATTTATCTGGTTATGATTGCTGAGAATCCCAACGCCACGGTTGAGCTGATCCCGATGTTATCAGCCAGCCCTTGGATTGCTAAAGAGCTGGCTCATTATCCAGTATTATTAGATACTTTTTTACAGCAGCGCTATCGACATTTGCCAGACAAGCCTGAGCTGCATGATATTTTGCGCCAGCAGTTATTACGGGTGGAGCCCAATGATGAAGAGGAGCTGCTGAGCGTATTACGATTGTTCAAAAAGAACCAAGTCCTAGCGGTCGCTGCCAGTGATGTATTGGCTGAGCGCCCGATAATGAAGGTATCAGATTCACTGACTTATATTGCAGCCGTGGTATTGGAGGCGGCATTAGAGCGTGCTTTTGCAGAAATCGTTAAACGCTATGGTTATCCTATTAGTCAAGATGGTGATCCGGTTACTGAAGCCGATTGCGGCTTTGCGATTATTGGCTATGGCAAGCTTGGCGGTCTTGAATTATCCTATTCATCCGATTTAGACTTGGTGTTTTTGCATAAAATAAAAGAGCAGGGCATGACCACGGGTGAGAAATCAGTCAGTGGTATGAAATTTGCAGCGCGCCTTGCGCAAAAGCTCATGACGTATCTCAATACCCAAACTCGTGACGGCCGTGCCTATGAAGTAGATATGCGTCTGCGCCCCTCTGGCAATGCCGGTATGATGGTGGTTTCTTGCCACGCTTTTGAAACCTATCAGCTTGAGAAAGCTTGGTCGTGGGAGCATCAAGCGCTAGTACGAGCAAGAGCAATCTGCGGCGATAAACGCGTCACCGCACGTTTTTGTGATATTCGCCGAAGCGTTTTGGCATTACCGCGTACGATTGAGCAAGTCCGTATCGAAGTGACGAGTATGCGTATTAAAATGCAAAAACATCTAGGAACCAGTCAGTGGCAACAACAAGCTGGCAAGTTTCATCTCAAACAAGATGCAGGCGGCATTGTTGATATTGAGTTTTTGGCGCAATTTGCAGTATTGGCCTATTCACATGAACATCCTACTTTGACCAAATGGAGTGACAACGTCCGTATCTTTGAAGAAGTCGCGGCACTAGGGATTTGGGAATCAGCAGTCTGTCAAGATTTGACCGATGCTTATTTACGCATACGCGCTGCGACTCACCAATTGGCATTATCCGAGCAGTCGTTGTTGGTTGATGAGTCGCTTTGGACAGAAACACGAGCGCTGGTACAAGCGCAGTGGCAGCATCTTATGGGCGTAGAATCAGTAGAATAACGTTATGAGTATAACCATACCGTTTGTATTCAACGGTGTATAAATAAAAGCCATGCAGTGACAAACTAAAATATTTCATTTGCGTGGCGTGCCGGTGATATAATCATTTGCGCATTAAATTTGTACATGAAAAAATTTGCACCTGAAAAATAGACACTCAGTGTCAGCATGCAATTTTAATTAAAGTATCCACTTAACACTCAACAAAAAAGTTAGACGTCAGCGCTAGCATAAGGACTATTAGATGAATATGGCAACACAGGAAGGCAAGCTTTGGATGAATGGCACGATGATTGAACAGCCGGATGCCAAGGTTCATGTGCTTACACATAGCCTGCATTATGGTATGGCCGTCTTTGAAGGCGTACGTGCTTACCAAACGGCTGACAATCGTACGGCAATTTTTCGCCTAAAAGAACATACTGAGCGTCTGTTAGGTTCAGCGAAAATTTTTCAGATGGATGTACCTTTTGATGCAGCAACGCTTGAGCAAGCGCACAAAGACGTGGTTAAGCAAAACAACTTCGCAGAAGCTTATATTCGTCCACTTATTTGGGTGGGTGCAGAAAAATTGGGTCTGTCTTCACGCGACAATAGCATTAATGCCATGGTAGCCGCTTGGCATTGGGGCGCGTACCTTGGTGAAGAAGGTATCAAAAACGGTATTCGTGTCAAAACCTCTTCATTTACCCATCACATGACCAATGTAACCATGTGTAAAGCAAAGGCATCGAGCAATTATCCAGTGTCCATCATGGCCAATCAAGAAGTGACCCGTAATGGCTATGACGAAGCCATCTTGATGGACCCACAAGGCTATGTCTGCCAAGGTGCTGGCGAAAACTTATTCTTAGTAAAAGATGGTGTGCTGCATACGCCCGACTTAGCAGGCGGCGCACTTGACGGTATCACTCGCCGCAGCATCATTCAGTTTGCAGATGATTTGGGCATTAAAGTCGTTGAGCGCCGTATCACTCGTGATGAGTTTTATTTGGCGGATGAAATCTTTATGACTGGTACTGCTGCTGAAGTTACGCCTATTCGTGAATACGATGATCGTACTATTGGCAACGGTGGACGTGGACCCTTGACTGAGAAATTGCAAACCTTGTACTTTGATGTGGTGCACGGTCGCAATGAACAGTATATGGATTGGTTAAGCTTTATTGATTAATTTTTGAAACGTTAAAATTTATTTTATAAAAAAGCTAAGACTTTAAATAGTCTTAGCTTTTTTTCTATCTAAAATAAGAGTCGCTATCATTAAGAATTTATTTAACTGCTATCATATCTGACCACCGCAATAATCTAATTTGATATTTACGCAGTACATCTTCAAACTCAGTACTTATTAACCATTCATACTCAAGCTCTCGAGCTGCTTTGATTTCATCTTGCCAGTCATTGCTACCATTGTCAGGTACAGCAGGGTGACACATAATCAGAGTAGGCAATAAGCTGGCAGATGATATAGGTAGCGCCGTATCTAGAGTTAGCAGCCCTGATGGTAAATCAGCGCTAGGCGGCGCACTCTGTAACCATTGCTCCCACAAGGTAGCTAGTTGCTGGCTATCAGCATCAAAACCATATACACCACCAAATCTGTCATTGGTTGGAATACGATTATGCTCACATGATTTGCGCCAAGCGTAACCGCCCAAGCCGTAGATTATCCAAGACTTTAGATCGTTAACCAATGGCGTCGTAACGCGTGCGCTAAGCATGCCTTTTGATATCTCAACACTATAGCGGGCGCTCAGCTCGTTGATTAAACATTGACGAATAACAGGAAGTTGGTGAATATGCTGATGCCCGTCAATAAATACGGGCGCACGTCCAAAGCGATCTTCAAAAGCATCCAATTGTTGCTTAATCACCTTAGTTACTTGCATAGGGTTAAAACGGCGTAGGTAGCAGGCGATTATAATTGATTTTAATGAACCACGTAGAGCAGAGGGGAATATTCCTGTCAAATCCAAATGCAAGCCGACATCGACATTGAATTTTTTTAATTGATTTATATCGCTATCCGTAATTTTACCGCCTACCATATAACTACTGGCACCAATGCGCCCAAGCTCAGCAAGATGGATGACAGCATCATTTACCGCTCCAGACAGCCCTAGGTCATCAACATTAATAATAACGGCACGTGCCTCATTAGACAGCTGAGAAGCTGGGTTTTGAGAGTTAGGATTACTCATGATTTGAATGCCCAGAACTTACCTAATGCAAAGGTCATTATGGTAATGACGCCAGTCACGATTAACCAAATCAAAATATAGTATCGTTCACCGAACCAACTTAGACCTAAAACAAATAAAGCTTGGTTGGCTATAAAACCTGCTGCTGAGCTGCTAAACCATTTTACTAATGCAGATAAGTATTTATTGCTATTTTTCTTACCATTATGGTGTTGGGGGTTCTCAGTTGAGTGATCTGCTTGCTTGAAAGTGAGATAGAAATGCCCAAGAAAGCTCACAACAAAAGCGATTAAAAAAGCACCCACGTTTGCCCACGCTGGCGTGATTGTTGTGAAATTGACGATGCTCACGAGTACTAAGAAATGTACCAAAGCAGCGCTCGCGCCAACCGCTAAAAACCTTAATGCTTGCAAAGAGGCTGAGTTTGTCGCTACTATTTTATTCATCAGTTAGTTTATCCATCGCGCGCTCAGTGATAGGATGAATATCTGTATTGGACTGCTGACTACTAATGGTTTCATCAATCAAATATAGCGGACGCTGTTTGACCTCTTCGTATAGTCTGCCGACATATTCGCCAATCACGCCAATACAAACCAGCTGAATACCCGTAGAAAACATAATGCCTGCTGCTACCGTTGCCCAGCCTGCGACATCACTACCAAATATTAAGGTCTCTATCACAATATATAAGCCATATAAAAAGGCTAGGGCAGAGACGACAAAGCCCATGCGTGAAATTAATCGTAACGGTCGCTGGGAAAATGAGGTAATACCAACTAAGGCAAGCTCAAACAGGCTACCATAGTTAAATTTGCTCTCACCGGTATCACGGTTATCAGCAGTAAAAGGCAAGTAGACGGTATTAAAACCGACCCAAGCATACAGACCTTTCATAAAGCGCTGTCGCTCCGGTAATGCGCGTAATGCATCTAATACCTTGCGGTTCATCACGCGAAAATCACCGGCATTAGGTCGTATCTCGTAGCGCTGGCTGTCTTGGATAAAATGATAGAAGCTGCCCTTTAACGTTTTTGCCAATCTACTCTCATGCGGTCGATTGGCTTGAATACCTGCGACCATATCGATATCTGATTGTTCCATCATCGTTAGCATTTGCGCTAACACCGACAAAGGATGCTGTCCATCAGCATCAATCATAGCAATCACATCGCCTCGCGCTACTGCAAGCCCAGCACTAAGCGCAGGCTCTTTACCAAAATTGCGTGATAAACGTATGATATCTAGCTCTGTATTTAATGGGCGCGTGGTCATCAAATCTGTAGCCACATCAACGGAGTGGTCGCGGCTGCCATCATCGACAATAATAATCTCACAATTTGCTATTGTTGTTTCACTATTTTGTTCTGTCGACGATGTATCTATTACAGGAGCGCGTAGTGTCTTCGTAAATGCAAAGACTTCTGGTAAAAAAGCCTGTAAAGCATCAGCATCATTATACGCGGGTATGATAATAGATAAATAAGGGCGAGATTGTGACAGATGATGTGACATAAAAAACTCAATTATTTTATTCAATATAAATGATCGTTAAATAGCCGTTTATAGACAATGCATTATTTAGAATGCCGGAAGCAGCGGCTTGGAACATAAGCCATCCAGTTTATTAATAATGGCTTCTCTACTTTATCGTCACGCCAATCAACCTGCCATTGACCTTGTTGTTTGACTAGAATATTATCATTACTATCATTACTGCTTAGTTCATCGGCCGTAATGACATTGACCTTGTTAAGTAAAGGCAGCACGATATCTTCTTTACCCTCTTGCCATATCACTAACGTACCATTCTCTTGAAGACGCTCGATAGTCATCCAAGGCGAATGACTGGCAAGTCCTGATATCATTTGTGATGGAAAGCCGCTATTCATCGCTACCAAAGACCCAAGCCAGCGATCGCCCGACACACTATCGAGGCTGCAGCTACTTAACACCTGCCAAGTGTTCTGAGATTGAATCGCTAACGCCTGTTCTGGCCATTGCATACGAGAAGGTTTATGACGAATCTTATCGCCAAAACCCACATATACTATCATTAGTGCGGTTACAATAGACAACCAAATAATAAGTGCTTTACGAAGCTTGATGGTTGTCAATAACTTTGTAGCAGGCGCGATAAATGAGGCTGCGAGCAACCCCGACAACGCCCACATTGGCATACCCCACATATCACGTAGACCGACTCCGAATACTAAGCTTAATACGATAAGTACTGCTATTGGCGATAGCCACATGTACCATAGCAATGAGGCATTATCAGACAGGTTGTGTTTGTATTCTTTAATGCTAACTAAACGTTTACGATTGAATATAAACATCACTATTAATAGTATATGAGCGACAAGCTGGGCGGTAATAAACCCTATCCAACTAAAGTGGCGTTTGATGCTATACACGCCATCATCAACCTCATGTGAGCGCCCATTTGCATAACTGAGCGGTAGCCAGTCATGTGTTATCAACCAATACAAATGTGGTGAAAAGATAGCAAGCATCACAAAAGCCGCTATCCACGGTTTTGGCTGTTTTAAAAGTGGCCATTGTTTTGGCAACACTAGATACAACGCCATTGGTATCAGTAAGAATATCACCGTGTACTTGGTCAGCATCCCAAGTCCACCAAATACACCAAGCAGAATCCAATCTCTTAAACGATTTTTAGTCAGTGATTGATAAAACGCTAAGTACAATCCTGCCCAGATAGGAAACTGAGCAACATTATGATTAAATTCAAGACTAGGATAAGTGTAATATAGAACCGCCAGCGTCAGTGCACTACCCAACAATGCAGTTTCTTGTGACCAAACCTTTTTACCAAGCTGATAAACTAAATACAGCGTTAGTAGCACATACAATTGGCTAAGCAAGTAAGGGCCTACATGCCCAAATAGCTGGTAAAAGCTGTATAATATCCATGACGATAGTGGGGGGTGTTTATAATAACCCCATTGCCACTCACTACCCCAACTAATACCTTCACTCACATCTAAAGGTACGCTACTAGAAATAAATGCAGGCAATATACTCCAAGCTATAAAATACAAGCATAGAAATACAAAAAATGGTCGCCAGTTCTGATATATGTTTTTATTAGGGGTAGGGCTAGACATGGATAAACTCGTCAATATAATATGAATATCGGTTTATAAGTGTGTGTGTTTTAGCAATCACTATCAGTGGCATTGATGGGACACGCGTATTGTAATCGCTTATTAATATGATTGCTAATAGATGCAGGTTTATATGATTGGTAGGATTACTACGAGGTTAGTTATAAAGATTAGCTTAAAGATATAAAAAAAAGGTATTTTACTATTTGTTTGCCAAGCGTATTTTATGCAAAATTAAAGCAGTGTGACTTATAAGCCACATTGAGGAAAAGATTGATGAATATAAAGTTAGGACAATAATGCTTTCTAAGATTAAAAGATATCGCCGCTCGTTATAGCTTTATCGAAAGTCGCTCCGTCACTATCTTTCTCAGTTAATTTGAGTTCTAAACCTTCAATTGGCCAGTTAATATCTAAACTATCATCATTCCATAGAATAGTTCGCTCACTCTCTTTATGATAATAGCTAGTAGTTTTGTACAAAAACTGAGTATTGTCTTCGAGTGCGATAAAACCATGTGCAAATCCTGCCGGTATCCAAAGCTGACGATGATTGGTTGCTGTCAGCTCTATCCCTACCCATTGACCAAAAGTAGGTGAGTGCTGACGGATATCTACCGCCACATCCCAAGCTCGTCCTTGTACTACTCGCACCAGCTTGGCTTGAGCAAAAGGATTTAGCTGATAATGTAAGCCGCGCAGTGCTCCTTTTTGAGAGCTAGAATGATTGTCTTGGACAAAATCTGGTGCTTCAAACCCGCGCTCGTTTAAAAGAGTGGCAAAGGTTTTTTGATTAAAACTTTCCATAAACCAGCCACGGTCATCTTCAAAAACGCGGGGCTCAAGTATTAATAATTCTGGTATCTTGGTTTCAATGATGTTCATAATGAATATACTAATGTGGTTATGAATTTAGTGTTGATGCTCTTGATGTAATTTTAATAAATATTGCCCATAGCCTGTCTTTTTGAAAAAGTTAGCACGTTCTAGCAATTGGGCATCATCAATCCAATCATTGTGGTAAGAAATTTCTTCAAGACACGCTACTTTAAGGCCTTGACGATGCTCAATCGTTTGCACAAATTGACCAGCCTCTAGCAATGAATCGTGAGTTCCAGTATCCAGCCAAGCAAAGCCACGCCCTAGAAGTTCAACATTCAGTTGCTGTCGTTCTAAGTAAGCGTTGTTGATGTCAGTGATTTCTAATTCACCACGATGTGATGGTTGCACATTTTTAGCAATGTCTACCACTTGATTGTCATAAAAATATAAACCGGTCACTGCATAACTTGATTTAGGGTGATTTGGTTTCTCTTCAATACTGAGTGCTTTGCCATCTTGGTCGAACTCTACTACACCAAAACGCTCAGGATCACTCACATAGTAACCAAATACTGTCGCTCCTGCTTCTTGTTCAGTCGCTCGGCGTAATTGCTGGCTAAAGCTTTGCCCGTAGAAGATGTTATCTCCTAATACTAAGCAAACATTATCATCACCAATAAACTCTTCACCCAAGATAAATGCTTGAGCTAGACCATCAGGTGAAGGCTGAACTTTATAGGATAGTTCTATTCCCAAATCATCACCATTACCAAGTAGCTTTTCAAAATTTGGTAAGTCTTCAGGAGTGGATATGATTAAAATCTCTCGAATACCTGCGAGCATCAATACCGACAAGGGATAATAAATCATAGGCTTATCATAGATCGGCAGAAGCTGTTTGGATGTGCCTAACGTGATGGGGTGCAAGCGTGAACCGGAGCCCCCAGCCAGAATAATACCTTTACGGTTGGTTTGAATCATAATAATAACTCTCCTAATACTTGAGCAACACCTTGTTGCCAATGCGGCAAATGCAGTTGAAATTGGGTTTGTAGTTTTTTAGTATTTAAACGCGAGTTGAGCGGACGTGTTGCAGGGGTAAGATATTCTGATGTTGGAATAGGGTTCAGCTGTTTTATGAGTAATTTTGTACCCATTTCTTTTTGTGCGGTCGCAAAGATAAACTCAGCATAATCAAACCACGAACATTCACCTTTTGCTGCTAAGTTATAGTGTCCATGAAGACTGCTGGGGTGTTCATTTAATAAGTAGTAACGCAGTGCTTGTGCAGTAATATCAGCAATCAAAGCTGCCGCAGTTGGTGCACCGATTTGATCAGCAATCATATTAAGCTCTTCTTTGTTTTGAGCAAGCTTTAGCATAGTTTTAATAAAGTTATTACCATGGGTGCCATATACCCAACTGGTGCGAAAGTTAATAAATCTTGCACCACTTTGCTCTAAAGCAATTTCTCCATCATACTTAGTTTTGCCATAGTTATTTATGGGCATTCTATTATCTGTTTCTGACCAAGGCGTATCTAGCGTACCATCAAACACATAATCACTAGAGTAATTAATCAGCAAGCTATTATAGCGCTTAGACATATTAGCTAAGTGCTTAACCGCTAAATGATTGATTAAATCAGCCTGTTTATAGTCACTTTCAGCTTTATCTACAGCAGTATAAGCGGCTGCGTTGATAACTACATCAGGCTTTATGGTGGCATAGAGCTGTTCTATAGCCGTAAAGTTGACTATATCACCACACAACCCATGATTATTTATTTGACGATCCAAAGAAATAACGTTTCCTAGTGGTTGCAAGGCACGTTGTAACTCCCAGCCAACTTGGCCATTTTTACCAAGTAAAATAATATTCATAATCGATTTGTCAGTCTTTTTGTTGGCTTTATCTATTATTGATACTGCTGATTTACCCAGTGTTGATATTCACCACTTTGCACATGCTCAACCCATTCTGAATTATCCAGATACCATAGGACGGTTTGGCGTAAACCTGAGCTGAAAGTTTCTTGTGGTGTCCATCCCAATGATTGCTGAATTTTACTGGCGTCAATGGCATAACGCAAGTCATGTCCAGGACGATCTTTCACATAAGTAATGAGCTCAGCATAACTTATAATACCGTGAGGTTTATTTGGTGCTAGCTCCTCTAATAACTCACAGATCGTTTGCACGACCTCAATATTAGTATGCTCATTGTGCCCACCAATATTATAGGTTTCACCTGTTTCACCTTCGGTAGCGACTAAGTATAAGGCACGGGCATGATCTTCAACGTATAACCAGTCTCGAATCTGTTGTCCATTACCGTATACAGGCAGAGGTTTACCCGCTAATGCGTTTAGAATGACTAACGGTATTAGTTTTTCTGGGAAATGATAAGGACCATAGTTGTTAGAGCAGTTGGTAATTACCACTGGTAGGCCGTAAGTTCGATCCCAAGCACGTACGAGATGGTCTGAGCTTGCCTTGCTGGCTGAGTAGGGAGAGCTTGGCGCATAAGAGGTGGTTTCAGTAAATAAATCATCTGTACCTTCTAAATCTCCGTAGACCTCATCAGTTGAGATATGATGAAAGCGGAAGCTGCTTTTTTTATCGTCGCTTAGGGTCTCATAATAATGTCTTGCCACTTCTAATAGGGTATGTGTGCCAATAATATTGGTTTGCATGAAAGCGGCTGAACCAGTGATAGAGCGGTCAACATGCGATTCTGCCGCTAAGTGCATGACGATATCTGGCTGAAAACCAGTAAAGTGTGCTTCCATAGCTTGTTGATCGCAAATATCGGTTTGGGAAAACTGATAGCGTGTGCTGTCTGATACGCTGGCCAATGATTCGAGATTACCAGCATAGGTAAGCTTATCTATATTTAAAACGGTGTCTGTAGTATTGGCTATAATGTGACGAATAACGGCTGAACCGATAAAGCCTGCACCGCCTGTAATTAGTATGTTCATTAAAGTGTTTTTACCTATTATTACTCTGTAATATGCTATTATATTAAAAGATTCAAATCATAACATTTTTATCTTTATTTATAAGATCTAAATGTTCAAATTTAGCAAAAGGGTCTTTGTCATGGCTAGTATAACTAACATGCCTTTAGTTTCTGTTATTATCCCCTGTTATAACACAGCTGAGTATATTCAAGAAACATTAGATAGTGTATTCAGTCAAACATATCAAAACATTGAAGTTATTGCTATCGATGATGGTTCAACGGATGATACCTTACAAAAGCTGAAAGAAAATCAAAAAAAGCATTCTCAATTAAAAGTAATCATACAACAAAATACTTATAATATCATCGCTCGTAACAATGCTATGAAGCATGCTTTAGGCGAGTATTTAGTTTTCTTAGATTCCGATGATAAAATTGCCCATACATATATTGAAAAATGTTGTGAAGTGGCTGAAAAAGACAAAAGTATAGCGGCGGTATATAGTAGGGCAGATTTTTTTGATGCAAAAAATGAACAATGGAAGCTACCTGAGTTTAAGCTGCCAGACTTCCTATATAGAAATTGTATTTATATTTCAGCGCTTATACGTAAATCTGAATTTGATAAAATTGGCGGCTTTGATGAAAGTCTAAATCAATTTGAAGATTGGGACTTATATATTTCCTTAGTTAAAAATGGTGGTAAGTTGTGTAAACTGCCAGAAACCTTATTTTATTACAGACAACGAAAAGACTTATCTTCTGTATCTAATACTACGAATAAAGATAAGGTATCTGAAAATATGTTTAAAATATATAGCAAACATTATGATTTTTATATTGAGAATGGTATTTATTTTCAGAACCTGTTGATTGGCGCTTATGCTCACCGAAACCTTGAGGAAAAGAAAGAGAAAAAAAGAATAAGTAAGCATAAAAATTTTATGACTAGAGTAAGATATAGGCTTTTTAAGCATGAAAAATATAAAAATATTTATAATTTATAATTTTTTAAATTAAATAAGTAGTATTTAATTTTTGATATTAATTTTTTATATCTATAACTTAATCTATTTCCATTTTCTTTGTATAATTCACTTATGATTTGTCTTTCTAGTTTGTATACAGCATAGTAGTAATAGCTGCTATCCTTAAAATCATCGCATATCTGTATTTGAGACTTAAGAAGAGCTATTGTGTTTTTTGATGTATTAGTTGGATGCATACGGTATAAGCAAACTACATCATCTAGGAACATGATTCGTTTACCGGAATGAGCTAACTTAAGCCACATATACCAATCTTCAATAATAACATTCTCATTATAGCCTCCAACACTTTTAACAGCTTCTAGTCTATGCATTTGAGGAGGTGTTAAAAGAAAGTTACTTAAGAATATTTCCTTGAAGAACGCTTCTTTTGTTGGTCTACGTATGCTTCCAACACTATTATTATTTTCATCAATAATATCTACATTAGCAGATAAGGAAGTTATTTCTGGATGATCTTCTAAATACTCGACTTGTATCTGAGTTTTATGCTGTAGAATTATATCGTCAGAAGCAATAGCTGCATAATATTTCCCATCACACCATTTTATAGCCTCATTCAAAGTTGCACTCAAGCCTTTATTGGGTCTAGATCTAAACTCGAATCTGGTGAATCTTTCGCGACAAACATCAATCATTTCCTGAATTTTTATCACAGATTCATCTTTAGAGCCATCATCAATAATAATAAGCTCAATATTTTTATATGTTTGATCTACAACGCTTTGAATTGCATCTTGTACAAAACTGTCATGGTTATAGCAAGGTATTACTATAGAGACCAATGTTTTTTTATTTTTCATAGAGTCAACTTTGAAATGGGAGCTTTTAATATAATATAATTAGGCAGTATGCGATTTAAGATTATTTACTTTTTAATATTTTACGTAATATAGAATAACGTATTAATAGTTCGCCTTCTGTTTTAAGATACATGTAATGTCTCATTTTTTTTAGACCGTTCATTTTTAAGTATGGTTTTTCACGAATATTTTTGAAATAACTATCTATTTTAAGTATGTCATTCTCATATAGAGAGTTGAAATTATTTAAGTAAGTTTTTTTAAGTCTCATTTTGTTTAAAAAAAGATGCTCAGCGATAACAGCTAAATCTTCATAGCTGAAATTTTCTCGTAAAGCTAGTTCAAAAAGTAATTTATCTACCTCTAAAGAAGAGAACTGACTTATAGAGAACCTTCTTGTTATTGATTGCATATTACAGCGGTAATAGTATTCTCCTTTGCTAATCACTATTTTATTAGCAAATAATAGCAAGAATCTTGTTAAATACTCGTCAGCATTAAAATTATTAACATCACTAATATCTGTAAGTGCATATTTTTTAATGTGACATGCTTTATATAAACAGAGACCATGAACACTCCATAGAAATGTCCTTAAAAATGCTGATGACGGTAGGATTTCTTCACCATAATTTAAATTATGCTTAGTATTAAAGTTATACTCATTGTCACTTTGCCAATCTGCAATTAAAATAGGCATAGTTACATCAGCATCAGTTGCTAAGGCTTGACTCAGTGTTTCATATAAATAATCTTTACTATACACATCATCTGAGTCCAAGTATGAAATGTACTCACCTTTTGACTTACCTATTCCTAATTTTCTTGCTTGGGCAGGTCCTGCATTTTTCTGATTATAAAATTTGATATTATGATGTTTTTTTTCATACTTCATAAGTATGTCTAATGAGTCGTCAGTAGAGCCATCATTTATACAAATTAGCTCCCAATTTTTATATTCTTGATCAATTACTGATTCGATAGACTCTTGTAAATATTTTTCTGAGTTATATACAGGCATAATTATTGATATTAAATTATTCATAGTTAACTAACCTGATTAAAGTTATTTATACTTGATATTATCTTAATCACTTGGTTATCTGTAATCGTAGGTCCAATTGGTAAACTTAATACTTCTTTATGTATTTTTTCTGAAATAGGAAAGCCTAAGTTATTCCATTCTTTATAAGCTTGCTGTTGGTGTGGTGGAATTGGATAATGTATTAATGTCTGTACACCATTTTCAGCTAAGTAATTCTGTAGCGCATCTCGTTGCTTACAGCGAATTACAAACACATGCCAAACATGGTTTTTATCTTGCTGAGAGGGCAGTATTATCGCTGGATTATCAATACCCTCAATATAAGCTTTCGCAATTTTACGGCGATGAGCAATTTCTGTATCAAGATGCTGTAACTTCACACTGAGCATAGCTGCCTGCATTTCGTCTAATCGGCTGTTTACACCTTGAAAGAGGTTCTTATATTTTTCATGTGAGCCGTAGTTACGTAGAGCACGCAACGTATTGGTAAGCTCATCATCATTAGTCGTTATTGCTCCTGCATCACCTAGTGCGCCTAAGTTTTTACCTGGATAAAAACTAAATCCTGATGCATCACCCCAGTTGCCTGCCTTTTTACCGTGAATACTTGCGCCGTGAGCTTGGGCAGCATCTTCTAGGACTAGTAAATTATAGCGTTTAGCAATATCTATAATAGCTGGCATATCAGCTAAACGTCCGTATAGATGAACCGGTAATACTGCTTTTGTTCTATCTGTAATGGCAGCTTGAATTTTATCAGGGCAAATATTATAAGTTGTGATATCTGGTTCAACCAGAACGGGTATTAAATTGTTGGCACTAATTGCTAAAATACTCGCAATATAAGTATTCGATGGAACGATAATTTCATCTCCATCTTGAAGCTTACCAAGTTCTTTCCAAGCCCTTAAGGTAAGAGTTAGAGCGTCCAAACCATTAGCAACACCAATAGCATGCTTAGTGCCACAATACTTGGCAAAGTCATGTTCGAACTGTTCAAGCTCATTACCATTAATATACCAACCTGAGTCAATAACGCGAGTGCATGCAGTGATAAGCTCATTGCGATACTGAGCATTAATAGCTTGGAGATCAAGAAACGAGATCATTTTATATACCTAATAATTTTTGCTGGGTTACCGATAACAACTGCATATTCAGGAACGTCTTGGGTAACAACTGCGCCGGCGCCAACCATAGCCTCTTTACCTATTGTAATACCTGGTAATAGTGTAGCGTTAGCACCAATACTCGAGCCTTTTTCCAATCTAATGCCTGAAAAAGAATCAGGGTATTGCTTAGAGCGAGGCATTAAGTCATTGGTTAAAGTAGCATTTGGCCCGATAAAAACATCGTCAGCAATACGTGTACCATCCCAAATATATACTCCTGATTTTATGGTGACGTTATTACCAATAATCACATCACCTTCAATTAATGTGTGAGCGCAAATATTACAGTTTCGACCTATCTCAGCACCTTTAAGGATCACTACAAACTGCCAAATTTTTGTGCCTTCACCAATTTTACATTTGGCTACGTCTGCTAAATCATGAATAAAACTCATAGTTTTACCAGCTCTAAAAAATTATCATAGTCCCTAACATAGTCGCTTTCGTCATAGTAGTCACTGGCTAATACCAGTAATACACAATCTTCAGAGAAATCATGCATCTCATGCCAAACTAAACCTTCAATGAACAAGCCGCTTTGAGGATTATCAAGGATAATATTATCTTTACTATTACCATCATTGAGTAAAATCCTGCAGCTGCCCTTTACACAGATTAATACTTGTTTTAGATTTCGATGAGCATGGAAACCTCGAGAGACATCAACTAAAGTATCAAAAACATAATATACTCGTTTGATGTCAAAAGGAATGTTTTCAAAGGCTTCAAGAGCAATTAAAGAGCCTCTACTATCACCGATTATTGGAAAAGTTAAGGTTTTAGCCAACTTCATTGTAAACTCACTATTTGTTAATCGATTCGATTATAGATTTTATAACAGTCGCTGATTCATGAGAGTTGATAGATTTTTGAGTGTCCAGATCTCTCGTAGTAATGCTCATAAACTGGTGTATTTTTTCAAGATTTAAATTATTATCACAAACCAATATGTCAGATGCATCATAGAGTGGCTCTTCTTTAATATTAGTGTTATTAGTTAATAACTTACGACCGTAAAGCATGGCTTCTATAGCTCGTAAAGTCATACCTGACTGGTTTTCTTGAAGTATTTCAATCATACAAGTTGCAGATAATGATACTTTTAGGTAATCAATATATGAAATATTAGGCTGATCAATTGAGCGAATGTCAAAATTGCAACGATAACCCATATCCTCAAGCTGAGTTTTTAAATTGTTTAACATCTCACTACGACCTTTATCTCTTCCAACGAAGCTAAAGTCATAAGTTATTGTTATATCTGAGACTTGAGATAATTTAGATGCGAATTGTGAATAAGATCTATAACCATATCTTTCAGCATCAACCTTATCAAAAGTAAAAATATTTACATCGTATTTTTCTAGTTGGGGTAATAGTAGCCTAACTTTGTGATTATCGTTAAGAGGGTTTCTTATTAATAAGACGCCTCTAAAATCAGGCTTTGTTACATTCTCTAGATAGTTGAGTATTGATTGAAGCACCAATCGATGTTCAGTAAAGATAAAAGTCGTATTGGTATTTTCTTTAATATGTTTTTTTATCAGTTTTCTATGATATTTATTTTTAAAATATCTTGGTAGTTTTTTAAACCATTTTTTTGTTTCAGTAATATCTATTGGATTAAAGAAGCTAATATCTAGAGTTTCATTCTCAATTTCTTTAAAAAAAAGATACTCATAATCAGGAAAAAATCCTAAAAAACATACTTTCTGTTTTTGCATAAACATATTGCCTTTGGCGGTACAAAAATTTAACTATCGATTAAACAACGCAAGTATTTGAAGCTATCATTATTAGGTATAATTTCTTTATAGCAACCATCTGACGAGTTTTTTAATTGATTAACGCCCATACCTAATTGTGCACTAATACGTTTCGATTTATACTTTAATGTGTTGGTTATGCTATTAGAAATCGGTTTGATATTACTTGGAGTTGAGATGTTACTAGTAGCGATACTATCGCATTGTAACTCGGGCAGTCCGTAATGAGTAGCCATATCCATTTGGATAGCGAGAGCGGGTACAGATTGCATGCTTTTTAATAGCTTGGTATGGCAAAGTAGCGCATCAGCTAAACCCGCACCATATTTAACGACATGATCAATCAGTATTTTTGCACCTATTGGCGTTAATAAGTAGGCGGCAGCCCCAGTTTTATCTAAAAATAACTTGTGTAGCGCAATACTGTCACGAAGATCAAAGCCTTGCTTGCTAATCAACTTCTTACGTCCACGAGTTTCAAAGGTTATATGATTATATTTAATATCTTGATTGCCACTTATCTCAAGAAGAGTCTTTGGCAAGTCTTGAGATAATAGAGCATCATCTTCAAGAATTAAAAACGGTTTTCCACTATCAACAATATACTGCCAAGCTCGATAATGACTTAAAAAACAGGCTACTTCTGTACGGCGAAGTTTACGCTGCCAATCATTTGCCCACTTTTCGTATTCATCATCTGTTAAGCTATCAACAGAGTTCGCTTCCCAACGTTGATAATCTATACCCAGTTTATATAATTGTTTTTCTTGAAAGTCGCAGCGCTCTTGAGCACTATCTAGGTTGATTACTAAAGCAGCTATTTTTGATTGATTAGGCATTGTTTTTATTCCGTCCACCAAGCAGTTTTATCACGATGATGCAAAGCACGGAAACGAGAATATACCGTATCAGCCTCGGGTTTTTGAACTCGTTCAAATATCTCAATAACTAAGTCGCCTAGTGGATGAGATTGTGCCAACTTATCTAAACGCCACCGCATATTACGTAGCGTGTCATCAGTGCCAACAGCAAATCCTGCGACCCCATCAAATAAAGCCAATCTCTCATTTTGCAAAGAAGCTTGGCGTTCCTCATCTGGCTTAGCACTATCAGTTGCAGTTAAGTAGCGCTCACTCTCTTGTAGCTTAATCGTATTAACCAATATAACAGCATTGATTAATAAGGCTTTGAGGTGGTCGTCATTGCTATGATCAATAAATGTATCGCAAGCTGATATAAGCCAACGAGTATTGAGCGAGGCTAATAAAAAACCATGTTCTTGTAGCCAAAGCTCCTGAAACTGAAGAAAATTTTTGTCTACATTAACATCGCGACGAATAAGTAAAATTAATATAGCATGATGATAGTTTAATTCAGGCTGCCCAACAAACTCTTTCTTCAGGTTTTCAGTATGCTGTTTTAGATTTTTATCAGCACCATGAGTATGTTTAGCAGTATCACCACTGATAATGCATTTTTTCATAACTTGCCATTCAGTATTATGAATATCAGAGACAACCTTTGACGATCCAAAACGTTTTCGATGTTGGTTGAATGAAAAAAAATTTTGTATTTTTGTTTTAGGTTTCTGCATACCTAATATTCTCCTAACAACAATTTTTGACCTGCATTAAAATAGTGCTTATTACTACAGCTAAAATACTCAAGCTTAATGACATCATAAGAAAGAGTGTTTTTTTACTGATAAGTATATATCTTAATATATGCTTGGTCTTAATCTAAAAATAGAGGAGACTAGCATACAAAGCAAGAGCGCTGCAATAATTAACCGACTGGTTTATCAGCAGTACATACTTTTTGAGAGCTAATTATAACAAGATATGCATCACAAATACGAAAGATACCTTACTATGACGTCTACAAATCGACCTATTATATTACTGATATTAAAAGCATTGGAAGGGCGGGGCGCTGAACGTATGGTCACGACATTGGCACGTGCTTATATTGAGATGAGCTATCATGTTCATGTTCTGTGCTTAGAAAAGTCGCAGGACATGCGACTAGACTCTCGCATTCAGTATCATGTCGTGCCCTACAATCAGCCGCTATTTGAGACAGAGTCTGAGCAGGCCGATGTTTATAAAAAGGTTGCTGAGCGCATAGATTCCTATGTCCTAAAGAACATAGGAACGCCTGATTTAGTTTTTGCTAACATCTACAAAGTCAACTGGATCATGGCGTATAGCCAACTACCAAACATTGTCAATGTATTACATACCGCATTATCCAAACAGTTTCAAGAAGAGCTAGCGACCATCCCTGCTCAAACTATTGCTCATTTAAAAATCGTCTATGGTGCTCATCCGTGTAGTTGTGTCAGCGAAGGTGCACGCCAAGACTTATTAGCGTTAATAGGCAACTTGAATAGAACGACAACGATTTATAATCCATGTGATGTTAATGAGATTCAAAAAGCTGCTGATCAACCGTTAACTATCGAGCAGTTTGGCTTGATTGATAAAATGTATATTATTCATGTAGCATCATTCGATACGATGAAAGGTCATCGAGAATTATTACAAGCCTATGCTAAAACCCAACGAAAGCTACCTTTGGTATTGGTGGGGAAAGGACGACTTGAAGCTGAAATGAAACGGTTGGCTATTGAGCTGGGCATTGATGACTGTGTTCACTTTTTAGGGTTTCAGTCCAATCCCTATCCGTTTATTGCAGCAGCAGCGTTGCTAGTAATGACTTCTGAGTTTGAAGGCTTTGGCTATGTGATCGTCGAGGCGCAAGCATTAAATGTGCCTGTCATCAGTACGGATTGTCCCTTTGGCCCAAGAGAGCTACTGCCAAAGAAAAACTTAGTGCCTGTCGGCGATATCAACGCATTAGCAGCACTGATAAATCAGGCAATAGATAATTTGAATCACTATAAGGTTCCGTTGAATCAGCAGCTATTGCCAAGTCATATAGCCAAGCAGTATTTAGATTTTGCTGAAGGAGTAAAAAATGATATTAATTAAAGTTGAAGAGAGATTTAGAGATAGGAGAATGATTAACAATGTTCACGCCAAGTTGCTGATAGGTTTTAGCCAATAAGTTGAACGATGGCACAATGGTATTGCTGATAACATTGTTAAGCACAGTCGGCGCGCTACGCTCTTTATCTTCGTAAAAACGTGGCTCATTGCTATTTAACAGATCAAGACCATATAAATGGATGGCGCCAGCACCACGTGAATAAGCCAACTGTGTAGCAACATAAGTAACGGTTCCTGCTTCTACAAAACCGTGAGTCATGTCTAAAGACAGTCCGATAGATACTGGCTGATGATGGCTATCGATAACAAATTGAGGGTGCTGAGCAAATGCTGATAGTGGTGTTTTTCTATTGAGCGCTTGGAGTTGTGAGTCTTTTTTTAGCAGCAAACGACTAAATTCTGAATCATTTGCTTTAACGCCCCAAGGTCTATCGACAGGATAAATAATACGTATCTGATGATGGTAGTTTTCTATTATCTGAGGATGAGCAATGGCTAATGCTTCTAGTACCGCCAAAGTGGCATATAACGGCTGACCGGTATAATACTTTTCTAAGATATCGTACTGATGCAAAATAAAGCGTGCATCGCTAATGACATAACCGACGATATTGGTAAAGTGGTGCTGAGCGGTGAGACTAATGCTACCATTAATAAAAATAGTTGCAGTGGCTAATAAATCGGTAAAATCTACGTCAACAATAGACGGACCTGAAGCAATAATATTGACGGCTTGCTTATTTAAGTTTTGCTGAGTATCTGCTGCATTAAAGGCATGAATAGATACGATTTGATTGTTAATGTCAAACTCAACGATAGGAGGTAATGCCAAGTTCAACTCCAGATATTTTCGATGTCTATTATTTTCGACGCCTGTATTGGTATTTATACCCAATACGCCTTTAGCCAAGGACTCGGTTTCACGTGACGATACCATTTACCGCCACCGCCATTAATGGCATCGGGTGGATTAATCTCACCATGAAAGATAACAATTTTTGCGCCATCAGGTAGAGTAGGCGCGCGTACGAAGTTAAAAGGAATGGGCGCGATACACTGGTATTTAAAGCTGATACACCAGTCTTTATCCCAATATTCAAGATGATGATGCTCACGTAAATAATTAGACAGGTAAGCTTGCTCATGACGAACTTGTTGTCGAATCGTATCAAAGTTACGCTCAAAGTTTGCGAGCAAGTCAGGATAAGTACCCATACCGATATTAAAGCGATATACCGAGCTATTACCAATCATACGCCACGGTTTTTTCCAGTCACGGATAATCACTACGCTGTCTTCGTGCTCAGCTTCATAAGTAAAAAAGCCATCGATATTATCAACGATCACGATATCAATATCTAAAAATAATGCGACGCCTTTGAGGTCATATAATTCTGGCTTAAAAGTAGTGAGCTTTTTCCAGCCACGCTCAGGTCCAGCAGGTAAATTAATCTCAGGTATCGGATGACAAATAACAGCCGGGTCAATACCAGTGCTGTCATCGGTTAAGCAGACCATCTGAAAGTCTAAGGTCAGATTACGACGAACCATATTATAGAGGCGGTTGACATATTCAGCACCGTATTTCTCACCCCATTTCATACAAATGATGTAACGCTGTTCAGAATTTTTGCTGTCTGTTAGCGTTTGATTGGTTAATGAATTTTGATTTACGTCAGTTGCCATAGTGCACTCATATTTATATAAATAAGGGACTAGCTATTAAAGGTTTAATAAAGAGTATAAAAGTCAGCTAATACCAGTAGTCAGAGCAGTCAGTAGCATGCGAATCTCACTGTGTCGATGTTATTTATTATCGACTCTAGCGTGATAGGTACGAATAAATTCTGCTAAATCAGCGTCATCAACATTATAGGGATTATCTATCATAGGGATATGCTTAAAGCGTCGATAGCCCCACATATAATGACTGTAATTGTCTTCAATCATACGTTGCATTGCTAGATTGAGCGCATAAGCCGCCGTTTCAGTATTTCGATCATATAATGCTGGGTCATCGAGTTTATAGCAATAAATATCAAAGCCACCTCCGTCATCACGGCGAATACATGCCAATCCGACCAGTGCGCACTTAGTTTTACTAGCAAGTTTAGAGGCAAGGGTACTGGTTAACGTCTCAACACCGAAAAAGGGCACGATGACACCGCCCGATGGATCAGGAACGTGGTCGGGTAAGACAATACTAAAGCCACCTTGTTTGAGTGTTTTAAATACTGCCTTTACCCCGCTACCATCCGTCGGTACTAACGTCGCATTGAGGCGGGCACGACCTTGTAATATGAAATCGTTGGTAATGTCACCTTTTACGGGTTTATACATGATGGTTGGCGAGCCAAATTGATTGAGCCAAGCATTCATCATCTCCCACGTACCTAGATGCGGTACGATCGCGAGCATGCCGTTAGAGCTGGCAAGTCCGTCAAGTAAAATGTCTTTATTATGGACGTCACGAATTTGCGCGATACTCCATTTAGGTGGCATTGCCCAGCTTTTGATCGACTCAATGCTGGTCAAGCATTGATGATAGATAATCTCTTTGATTAACGCTTGTTTTTGCAGATCAGATAACGCAGGCGCAATCAGCGCTATGTTGATTTTAACAGTGCGCATGATACTAGCGCTTGGCATCCTTAAAATTACCCAAGCAGCAAAACGTGCCAGCATCTGCAAAATAGACAGTGGCACGATTTTGAAAATATGATACGGATTCATGACCATTCACATGGTGACGAATCACATAATAAGCACTGTAAAAAATATCTGCGCATTATCAGACCATTTATTCAGCAGGTTTGTTGGTGTCAGCTTGCACCTTTTCACGCACACGAATACCAAGCTCACGTAGCTGCTTGCTATCTACTTCCGCAGGTGCTTGAGTTAGTGGACACTCAGCAGTTTTAGTTTTTGGGAAAGCGATGACATCACGAATGGAGTCCGCGCCTACCATCAACATAATTAAGCGATCTAAACCAAAAGCCAAGCCACCATGCGGCGGCGCACCAAATTTTAGCGCATCGAGCAAGAAGCCGAACTTGTCTTCAGCCTCTTGCGCGCCGATACCTAAAGCCTCAAGTACCGCTTGCTGCATATCAAAGGTGTTGATACGTAAGCTACCACCGCCAATTTCTGTACCGTTTAAGACCATATCATAAGCAATAGATAGCGCAGTTTCTGGGCTGTCTTTTAGCTCCTGTACTGTCCCTTTAGGCTTAGTAAACGGATGATGCATTGACGTCCATTTTCCATCGTCAGTCTCTTCAAACATCGGGAAGTCAGTCACCCAAAGCGGTGCCCACTGACAAGTTGTCATTTCAAGGTCTAGACCGATTTTCTGACGTAGTGCACCGATTGCATCATTTACCACACTGGCTTTATCCGCACCAAAGAAGATGATATCGCCATCTTCTGCAGCAGTACGTTCGATTAAACTAACCAATACATCATCCGTCATATTTTTAATGATCGGAGACTGTAGACCAGACTCTTTGTCCACGCCGTTGTTGATTTTACTAGCGTCATTGACTTTAATATAAGCCAAACCGCGCGCGCCATAGATACCAACGAACTTGGTATAAGCATCGATTTGTTTACGGCTTAATGAGGCGCCACCAGGTATGCGTAGGGCAGCAACACGACCTTTAGGATCGTTAGCAGGACCAGCAAATACTTTAAAATCAACGTCTTTCATCAAGTCGGCAACGTCGATCAATTTAAGCGGAATACGTAAGTCAGGCTTATCTGAAGCATAGTCACGCATCGCTTCCGCGTAGGTCATACGTGGGAATTGCTCAAACTCAACGTCCATCATGGTCTTAAAGACATGCTTGATAAGACCTTCGTTGATATTCATGATTTCTTCTTCATTTAAGAAGGAAGTCTCGATATCTACTTGGGTAAATTCAGGCTGACGGTCAGCACGTAAATCTTCATCACGGAAACATTTGGCAATTTGATAATAGCGGTCAAAACCTGCCACCATCAATAATTGTTTAAATAGCTGCGGTGACTGCGGTAAGGCAAAAAAGTTACCCGGACGTGTACGCGAAGGAACAAGATAATCACGCGCACCTTCTGGCGTTGCACGAGTTAAGATAGGCGTTTCAACGTCTAAAAACCCATGGTCATCTAGATAACGACGAATCGCTGAGGTAGCTTTAGCGCGGAATACCATGCGATCTTGCATTTGCGGACGACGCATATCAAGATAGCGATATTTTAGACGCAAGTCTTCTGATACCGTGGTTTTCTCATCATTTAATGGGAATGGCGGCGTTTCAGACTTTGCCAACACTTCAATTTCTTTAGCCAATAGCTCAATGTGACCACTGGTCATATTATTGTTTTCAGTACCTTCATAACGGCGACGTACGCGTCCCGTAATTTTTAGCACGTATTCTGGACGTACCGCATCAGCAGTAGCGAACGCTTCTGGGGTATCAGGATCGACGACTACCTGCAAGATACCAGCGCGGTCACGCATGTCTAAGAAAATTACTCCACCGTGATCGCGACGACGATGTACCCAGCCTACGACACTAATGGTTTGCTCTATTAAGCTTTCGGTTACGGCTCCGCAATATTCGTCTCGGTATTCGCTATGCGTCATAATGCTTTGCGTCATAATAAGGTTATCCAGTTGTCAGCCCAATTCGAAATACAATCATGCAGCCATCGTTGCGCGATTCAAGCTATCCGCTAAAAAGCACAAACAACGCGATTAAGACAAATAGTCATCACGTTGGCTACAGAAAATTTAGTGTAAAGGCATATTATGCCTAATATGCCTTTGTTATACAACCGAATCAGCCCAATCAAAGCTCAGCAAGGATAGGTATATGGCGTATTTATGCTGTAACAATTGCATTAAGTTAAATATTGTTCTTTTGCTTGAAAATATCAGCTAGCGTGCACATATCAGCCTAACTTATAAAATCATACTAAAATTATCTTAATCATTGAAGGAATCGTATTCATGCTTTTTTATCCCTCTAAAAACCCCGTTGAGTTAAGAGTTATACATCTAAATAAGAATCAAGAGCAACGCCGCGAAGACCTGATGGAAGCAACCCAAGGTAAAGCTGCCCTCAAGCAATTCAAAAAAACGATGACTAAGAAAGCAAAACAAGCGCTAAAAACCAAAAACAAGAAGAAAAATACCGATAATAAGCAACAAGTCTTTGTACTCGACTTTGATGGCGATATTAAAGCAACTGCTGTCAAACATCTACGTGAAGAAATTAGCACGCTTATTAGTACGGCGAATAAAGGCGATGAAGTCGTCGTGCGCTTAGAATCAGGCGGTGGGTTAGTACATGGTTATGGACTAGCAGCAGCACAATTGGCTCGCCTAAAAGATGCCGGCTTTAAACTAACAGTATGTGTCGATAAAGTTGCAGCTAGTGGCGGTTATATGATGGCCTGCGTAGCGGACAATATCGTGGCTGCGCCATTTGCCATTATTGGTTCTATCGGTGTGGTGTCACAATTGCCTAATTTCCATAAATGGCTCAAAAATCATGATGTAGATTATGAGATGTTTACGGCTGGTGATTATAAACGCACGGTGACTATGTTTGGTGAAAATGACGACGAAGATCGTGCCAAATATCAAGAAGAGTTAGAGCAAACGCACGAGTTATTTAAGCACTTTGTTAATCGTTATCGCGGTATGCTTGATGTGGATAAAGTCGCGACAGGCGAGCATTGGTATGGCGAAGATGCGCTGCATTTGAACCTAGTCGATAAATTACAGACATCAGATAGTTATCTGTTAGAGCGTATGGAAAACAACGACGTCTATGCACTGCATTCACGCCAAAAGCCAACACTAGCAGAAAAATTAGGGTTGTCACAAGCCGCAGAAGCAACGTTAAATATGGCAGTTGAGAAACTACCCGATGCTTTGATGCGCTTTGATTTCAATAGCCGTTTAAATATTTTAAAGTAGCTTTCTAGATGAGCTTTTAGAGGGTAATGCTGTAGTGATTTGACTCTAATCCATCCATTGTTTGTATTTTGTAAAAGGCGTGTCCCAGCGGGTCGCGCCTTTTTGCTGTTTATTAATAATCCCTGTGTTATAAATATAGGATACCAATGAGAGTATACGTACGTACACTATAAAATTTTAATTAAGCTTTTTATAAAAGCTTGATTAAGACAATCATCAAGGAAAGGGATGTCATCTATGTCTACAAACACCTTAATGTTTACCGCAACAGAACATGGCCAAGCCATGCATGCCAAAGTCAAAGCGTTTATTGAGACGCAAATTGAACCAATAGAAGCGCAATTTTGGCAAGATTGTCATGAGCAAAATCCTGATGGTAATTGGAAAAATTGGCAGTGGCCAGCAAAGTACGAAAGCTTGCGCAAACAAGCACGCGAAGCAGGTCTATGGAATTTATTCTTACCTGATGATGAATTGGGCGCAGGGCTTTCGGTTACGGATTATGCACCGATTGCAGAATTGACGGGTCGCAGTTTGCTAGCACCTTATGTATTTAACTGTAATGCGCCTGATAGTGGCAACATGGAACTGCTATGGCGTTATGGCTCGCAAGAGCAGCAAGACAAATGGTTAACGCCTATATTAGAAGGTAAGACGCGCTCTGTATTTTGTATGACTGAGCCTGATGTGGCATCAAGTGATGCGACCAATATGCAAGCGACGGCTGTGGTGAAAGGGGATGAGATTATCATCAATGGTAGTAAATGGTGGTCATCTGGTCTCGGTGATCCTGCGGTTGATGTATTGATTGTTATGGCATATACCCCTGATGAAAGTAAAGACCGTCATCATCAACATTCTATGGTGTTAGTGCCGGCAAAAACAGCGGGTGTAAACATCGAGCGTATGCTTAAAGTATTTGGTGATTATGATGCACCACATGGTCATGGCGAAGTCAGCTTCAATGAGGTACGCGTGCCAGTCAGTCACTTTATTGGTGGACCAGGTATGGGCTTTGAGATTGCGCAAGGTCGCCTAGGGCCAGGTCGGATTCATCACTGTATGCGCTGTATTGGTGCCGCCGAAAAGTCGCTAGAGCTTGCGGTTAAGCGCGGCATGGAACGTACTGCTTTTGGTAAGCCATTGCTACAATTGGGCGGTAACTTCGAACGTATCGCTGATGCGCGCATTAAAATTGATCAAGCGCGTCTATTAACGCTATATGCGGCGCAAAAGATGGACGCGCAAGGAACGAAAGCGGCACTCACTGAAATCTCTGCCATTAAAGTCGTCGCGCCAACAGTCTTACAAGATGTGGTCGATATGGCAATCCAGATTCATGGTGGTATGGGCGTTTGCCAAGACACGATGTTGCCAAGTTTCTTTGCTCAAGCACGTGCGCTACGCTTAGCCGATGGTCCTGATGAAGTACATAAAACCATGATTGCGAAATTAGAATTGAAACGTCAGGGTTTTAGCCGTTCGTCTACACCTGTCAAAGCATAATATTTATTACTACTGACTTTGTTACCACTGGCTCTGATTACTCATAATCTGATCGCTTAGAGGTACTCAGAATTAAGTTAATAATGATGCTAACTAAAAATTCACTATTGATTATTTGATAGTGAATTTTTAAATCATAAGCCTTTTAACGAAAAACCAATAAGTGACCACACGATAAGGAATATCTCATGGCAACTGTTAATTCTGCCAAAAATACTGCTACCGATAAACAAACACCTAATAAAGTATTAGATAAAGGTGGCGAAGTGCGAGAGGGCGAAGAGCTTGATGCACAAGCTGTCAGCTCATGGTTACGCGACCAAGGTGTCGACATTCAAGGCGAACCTACGGTTACTCAATTCTCAGGTGGCGCTTCAAACTGGACTTATCGCTTGCAATATGATGGTGAAGGGAAAAACCAAGACTTAATCTTGCGTCGCCCACCAAAAGGCACCAAAGCCAAATCTGCGCATGATATGGTACGAGAATACACCGTTCAAAAAGCCTTAAAAGACGCTTATCCTTATGTACCAAAAATGGTCGCGCTATGTACCAATGAAGACGTTATCGGTGCTGATTTTTATGTCATGGAGCGCATGGAAGGCATTATTCCGCGTGCCAATTTACCAAAAGGTATTGATTTAGATCCAGAGCAAACACGTACGCTATGTACAAATGTCATCGATGCTTTGGTTGAATTGCATCAAGTAGATTATAAAGAGCATCCTGAATTGGTGACCCTTGGTCGCGGTGATGGCTACTGTGAGCGCCAAGTAAGTGGCTGGGATAAGCGCTATGTCAAAGCCAAGACGCCTAACGTACCAAGCTTTGCACTGGTAAGACAATGGCTTGGTAAGCATACGCCTGCTGATAGCAAAACCTGCATTATTCATAATGATTGGCGTTTTGATAATGTAATTTTAGATGCAGCAGATCAACCAAAG
>NZ_NEXU01000021.1:0-36454 GCF_002224105.1 Psychrobacter sp. DAB_AL32B
GTTGTGGGGGTTTGATAAGTTAATTTGTGGGGCAGCAGGTTCAACGAAGGGCATGGGGTTCTTGATTGGGAAATGGAGACACTGGGTGATCCTTTGATGGATTTGGGTAGCGCCTTGGCTTACTGGATTGAAGCAGATGATAATATCATTATGCAGCAGTCACGCCGTCAGCCTACGCATTTAAAAGGCATGATGACACGTGATGAAGCGGTGGCCTATTATCTTGAACAGACAGGATTAAAGGTAGATAACTGGACTTTTTATGAAGTATTTGGTTTATTTCGTCTAGCGGGTATCGTCCAGCAAATTTACTATCGCTACTATCATAAACAAACGACCAATCCTGCGTTTAAGAACTTTTGGATTATCGTGCATGTACTACATGCCAAGTGTCTTAAACTGATTGCTCAGTATGAAGGCGAGGTGCTATTTACCAGCCATGTACAGCCGCATCTGCAAGATATGGGTGTCGATGCTGCCACGATTGAGCAGTTACCAAGTCCTGTACAAGCCGTTATTAAAGGCATTTTTCCAAAAAGCTATTTTGTACAAACTGCTCATAAAGCTGAAAAATGAGTATTTAAAGGAAAATTCAAAAAGTATTATTAATGAAGTGGCAATAAGTTAATAATAAGACAATAACAAGGTAATAATTTATGACAACCATACTTTTAGCGCGTCATGGTCAAGCGTCATTTGGACAAGAAAATTACGACCAGCTGTCAGAGCTTGGTGAGGTACAGGCACAAATGCTAGGTCAACATTATGCTACGACCCAGCGCCGAATCGATGCTATTTTTACCGGTAGCTTAGTCAGGCAACAAGATTCTGCACGGCATTTTTGGGAGCGTTATCAGTCATCTGTTGGTACGGATAGTGATATATCCAGCAAGCCAGCAATCGATATGAGTGCGCCAGATAGCTATGTACTGCCACAATTTGATGAGTTTAATCATAAAGATGTATTCATAAAATCCGATCCTGCTTTTATGAGTAAAGGTGCCATTGCGCTTGAGATTGCTAAGTCAGAGATGCCAGTCACGCGCCTAGCTGAGCTTTTTGATGCCGCGATGCAGCGCTGGCATGGTGGCGACAATGATCATGACTATATCGAAAGCTGGTCACAATTTAATGAACGTGCAAAGCAAGCACTTGAGCAAGTACGCATCCAAGTGGCAAACCTAAGTTTAGATCGTGATAGTACGGTTTTGGTGTTTACTTCAGGCGGTGTGATTGCAGCAATTACTGCACAATTATTACAACAGGGCAGTCAAACCGCTTATCAGCTGAATAAAAGCTTGGTCAATACAGGTGTGACGTCTATTACTTTAAAAGAGCAGAATGCACGTTTATTGTCTTTAAATGAATACAGTCATCTATTTGCTGAGGGCAAACGCTTTGTGACATGGCGATAAGTTGGTAAGTAGTTTTAATGGTAAAGCTTTTTTAATAAGGTATAGTTGATGCATTTTAAAAGTATAATAATTTATGATGAATTAATAATTAGCTTAAGCGGATAAATACGGTCAGATAGAGAGTTAGTAGAGTATTCACGTTATCTTTATATCGTTATTGATACATAAGGGACTATTCATGCAAAATAAATTACTGAGCCTAGTGGCAAAAAAGGCTGCCAAAAGTAAAAATCAATTATTTAGTGCCATACAGCCAGCACGTTATTTAAAAGGCTTGAATAAGCAACAAGTAGGTCGTGGTAAAACGATTTTAATTACGGGTGCTAGCTCAGGATTGGGCGAGGGTATGGCAAGATTGTTTGCTAAGCTTGGATATAATTTGGCAATTTGTGCGCGTCGTGCGGAGCGTTTAGAAAGTCTACAAACTGAATTATTGTCACAATATCCTGATATTCGCATTGAATACCGTGTATTAGATGTCAGCGATTATGATGCGATTTTTACAGTATTTGACGCTTTCGCTGCTGATTTTGGTCATATTGATAGAGTGGTGGTCAATGCGGGTATTGGTGATAGTCGTCGTATTGGTAAAGGGCGCTTTGACACCAACCGCCGTACGGTTGAGATCAACTTTATATCAGCGCTAGCGCAGTGTGAAGCTGCAATGAATATCTTTCGTGCACAAAACAGCGGTCATCTGGTGGTGATATCAAGTATGTCAGCGATGCGCGGACTACCTAAGCACTTAACTGCCTATGGTGCAAGTAAAGCAGGACTGGCTCATCTAGCAGAAGGCATTCGTGCTGATATGCTATTGACTAAGTTGCCCATTCAAGTCTCTACTATCTATCCAGGTTATATCCGTACTGAAATCAATACCAATGCTAAACCGTTACCGTTCGAAGTTGATGCAGATACGGGCACTAAAGCCATTGTTGCAGCCATTGAAGTTGGTGTAGAAGAAGCTTGCGTACCAAGCCTGCCATGGTCAATTGTCGGTCAGGCAATGAAGCACTTGCCCTTACAAGTCGTTAATAAAGTAAGTTAACAGCGCTTGCTTTGAGATTGGTATCAATCAAGACAAAAGAGACAATAAAAAGCCCTCTACATCATGATGTAGAGGGCTTTTTATTGTCTCTTGTTTTAAGGTTACAACTTTTAGAAACTATAGTGTTTGAGGATTGTCTGACATATGTTTTTCACGCAGTTTTTGGCGTAATACTTTGCCGACATTACTCTTTGGCAGCTCAGTAACGAACTCAATATGACGTGGACATTTATAACCAGTCAAATTATCTAACGCAAATTCTTTAATATCGCTCTTGGTCACATTGTTGTCAGTAGGAATGATATAGATTTTAACGGCTTCACCTTGATGCTCATCAGGGATGCCAATGACTGCACAATCAAGAATACCCTTATAATCAAACATGACAGATTCTATTTCGTTCGGGAAAACGTTAAATCCTGACACCAAAATCATATCTTTTTTACGGTCAAGTAAGGTGATATAGCCTCTGTCATCCATGCTGATAATATCACCAGTACGGAAATAACCATCTTTAGTAAAGTCATCGGTATTGTCTTTATTAAAGTATCCTGAGGTAATATTTGGTCCTTTGATACACATCTCGCCAGACTGATTGAAGCCCACATGCTCACCATTATCATCGACCACGATAACATCGACACTCGGTACAGGAATGCCAATGGTGCCATTAAACTTCCGATCAGTAATGACGTTGGCAGTACCGGCCGCAACCCCTTCAGTCATCCCCCAACCTTCAACCATCGGACAACCAGTAACTTCTAACCAGCGAGCTGCTGTTTGTTCGGTTGCTGCCATGCCGCCTGCTTGTGAGATACGTAATGAGCTAAAATCTAAGTCTTTAAAGGTTGGTTGATCAAGTAGCCCTTTAAACAAGGTATTAACCGCAGGGAAAATATGGAACGGCTGTTTTGATAAAGTTTTGATAAACCCAGGCATGTCACGTGGGTTAGGTATTAATATAAAAGTATAACCTGAGCGCATGCCCAGCATGCTAAGCATAAAGGCAAAAATATGATATAGCGGTAATGCCATGACCATATTGATATAGACCTCATTAATCTCTGAGGTAATAGGGCGATACCATGCTTCTGACTGCATAGCGGCGGCTACGACGTTGCGCTGAGTTAAGATAGCACCTTTAGACAGTCCTGTCGTACCACCGGTATATTGTAAGATGGCTGTTTGTTGCAGTGAGGTTTTTGGCGCTTTAAAAGGCAGAGTTTTACCTTTTTTAAGCACATCAGGGAATTTCGTGACATTATATTTAGGATCATTAAGATTGTACTTAGGGACTAAGCGTTTAACCTGACGGATGATGGTATTAACCAAAATACCTTTTAGACCCATCATATCGCCCATTTTTGATAGGACGATACGTTTGATATTAGTCTCTTCAATGACTTGCTCAAGTGCTTGGGCGAAATTATCGACCACAAAAATTACTTGAGCGCCTGAATCATTTAGTTGATGACGAAGCTCGCGACCAGTATATAGAGGATTGATAGGGGTACATACATAGCCTGCGCGCAAAATACCAATCATCGTAGGCAAATATTGCGGCACGTTTGGCATCATCACGGCCACTACGCTACCTTTAGGAATGCCTTGCGCTTGTAACCATGCAGCAACGGCAAGGGAGGCTTTATCCACATCACCATAAGTATGAGTGACGCCCATACAAATAGTCATAGGATGCATACGAAAACGGTCAAAGCACTCTTCATATAGCTCTATGAGACTTTCATATTGATCAGGATTAATAGTCTTGGGTACGTTATCTGGATATTGAGCGAGCCAAGGTTTATCGATTGTCATACTTAGTGTCCTTAAATTTTGCGATCAGTTAAGGCGCTATAAAAAAGTAGTCACATCCATGTCAACAATATGATTCATCGCAACGTAAGCGATGGATTGTCGAGTGTTATCCCATTTATTCACAAACTGCTAAAATACGGTGGCCTTTATAAAATTTTATTCAACTACAAATTTATATAACTACAAAGAATAAGCACCTAAGTATATTAAATGGCTAGTCATTGCTTTTGGTACCTCGGAGGTATTCTTCCGAAAAAGTGAATCAGTTAACCTGAGTCCAACCTACTATCAATTTAAATTAAGAAAAAATAGCGTAACATGTTTTGGCAACACATTAACATAACTACCATTGATTTGATTATTCTTATACAAGAACTTGATAGTTTATAGTTAAACTTGATAAATTAAAAAATATATGTTGCAAGCGAAAAAAGATAAGTGGTTGAGAATACAAGATGAACTGTATTTGAGAGCAGCATTTAAGGTTAAAAAGGATTCGTCACTTAGTCAATAACCTCTAATATAAGTAAAGCTATGAGATCAATTTAATGATTCTCTGTTAATCAGTTAGTTACAATAGGGTGGTTTTTAGCATCAAAAAATGCATGATAAATAAAAAAGCGCCCTACATAACATGTAAGGCGCTTTGAATGAGATTTCGCTTTAATTATCGTTGCGGATTGTCTGCCATATGCTTTTCACGGAGTTTTTGACGCAGTACTTTGCCAACGTTACTCTTTGGTAGCTCACTAACAAACTCAATATGACGCGGACATTTATAACCCGTCATATTATCTAACGCAAACTCTTTAATAATACTTTTGGTGACATTATTATCGGCAGGTATGATATAGATTTTAACCGCTTCTCCTTGATTTTCATCAGGAATACCAATCACTGCACAATCAATAACGCCTTCGCACTCAAGCATCACTGACTCAATCTCATTCGGATATACGTTAAATCCTGAGACCAAAACCATGTCTTTCTTACGATCTAACAAGGTAATGTAGCCTTTCTCATCCATGCTGACGATGTCGCCCGTACGGAAATAACCATCTTGAGTAAAGTCATCACTACTGTCTCTGTTAAGATAACCTGAGGTAATGTTAGGGCCTTTTACGCACATTTCACCAGCTTGGTTGATACCGAGGCTATTTCCTTCATCATCAATGACAATGACATCGATACTAGGAAGTGGTAAGCCGATAGTGCCGTTAAACTTGCGGTCTGTTACGATATTAGCAGTACCGGCCGCAACCCCTTCAGTCATCCCCCAACCTTCAATCATTGGACAACCTGTAGTCTCAAGCCAGCGCTTTGCTGTTTGCTCAGTGGCCGCCATACCGCCTGCCTGTGAGATGCGTAATGAGCTAAAATCCAAGTTTTTAAAGTTTGGATTATCGAGTAGTCCTTTAAACAAGGTGTTAACCGCAGGGAAAATATGGAACGGCTGTTTTGATAAAGTTTTGATAAACCCTGGTATATCACGTGGGTTGGGTACCAGAATAAAGGTATAACCTGAGCGCATACCGAGCAGGCTTAGCATAAAGGCGAAAATATGATACAGCGGTAACGCCATAACCATATTGATATAGACCTCATTAATCTCTGAGGTAATAGGCCGTGTCCATGCTTCTGACTGCATGGCAGCTGCTGCGATATTACGTTGAGTTAAAATGGTTCCTTTTGATAGTCCCGTTGTACCACCGGTATATTGTAAAAAGGCTGTTTGATCCAAAGACAATTTTGGCTTTTGGAAGGGAAGGTTTTTGCCTTTTTTAAGCACATCAGGGAATTTGGTGACATCATACTTGGGGTCATTCAAATTATACTTAGGAACCAAGCGTTTAACTTGACGAATAATAGTATTTACTAGAATACCTTTTAGACCCATCATATCACCCATTTTTGATAGGACAATACGCTTGATATGAGTTTCTTCAATGACTTGCTCAAGTGCTTGGGCAAAGTTATCGACCACAAAAATTACTTTAGCGCCTGAATCATTTAGTTGATGACGAAGCTCGCGACCAGTATATAAAGGATTGATAGGGGTGCATACATAGCCTGCGCGCAAAATACCAATCATCGTTGGCAAGTATTGCGGTACGTTTGGCATCATGAGTGCAACCACACTGCCTTGAGGTAGTCCTTGCGCCTGTAACCATGCAGCAACCGCGAGGGATGCTCTATCCATATCATCATAAGTATGAGTGACGCCCATACAAATACTCATTGGATGCATACGGAAGCGATCAAAGCACTCTTCGTACAGCTCCATGATGCTACTATATCTATCTGGATTGATAGTTTTAGGTACACTATTAGGATAATTCGCAAGCCAAGGTTTGTTTGGCATCATAGTCAGCGTCCTTGAAATTTAATATAGGTTAAGTTTTTGTAGCTAAGCAGCCAGATCCGTGTCAATAAGAAGAACAGCGCTGACATAAAATAATTATCGCTGATTCTGATAATATCCTTATCTATTGACGGACTACTAAGTTTCGGTGCGGTTATTTACGTTGATTAATGATAAAAGGGTGAGAGTCTAATGAATAAACAGTCTAATCTTAGATGAACATACTGCACTAAAGTATTTTACCAGTTATCTACAACTAAAATATAATCCATCCAATATAAAATGATACATTTAAGCAATACAATAGCATGAATCTAGGTAAAGTCACTATTAGCATGCGAACACTCCTCAGTCCATACAATATAGCTGTAGATGAATATATCTAGTCTTTAATAAAATAAAACCAGCGACCATCATGGCAGGCTAAACTGTTATGTATCATGAAAGAAGATTATTAGTGCAATTACTCATCATTATGTAGTGCTAGCGCTTGCTGAATAGCATCGTGTAATTCTTGTGGCACACGAATAGGGCGCATTGGTGCGATATTATTAACGTCAGCATCAGACTTATTATTAGAGATAGTGTCTGTTGTTAGCTGGTTTTGTACGCAGGCCACGACGATTTTAGTCTTGCTTAATAAAGTGGCGCTCGCCTTATTGTTGCCAGAAAACTCGTTCTTAGGTTGCTGACGATAAATACTTTGGTAAAAGATAATACTGGCGGGCTTTAGCTCAACTTTATCGATACGCACAGTGATAACTTCATCTAGCAAAATGGCTTGTTTGTATTGTAACTCGGCTTGGCTAACGACAAAATGCTGAATATTACCGTCATCGCTCTGCAAAAAATAACCATTTAGACCCAGCTTAGTAAACCAGTCACGGCGGCAGTTTTCAAAGAATACTAGATGATTGGCATGGTAGACTATGCCACCAGCATCAGTGTGATTGATATAAATATTATAATTAGTGGCAAATAGCGGCGTGGTCGCGCTACTTGGTTTTGATACGGCGTGTGTATTTTTAATAGTAACGGCTGTCATAATAATGCTCAATAGATTTTTTTTGATAAAGTGGTTAAATAAAGTGGCTGGATAAACATCGTTTAATAAAAATTACGGTATACGATAGTGAAGATAATAAGCGAGCGATACCGCATAGGTAACCACTAAGCAACCATAAGGTAGCCACGCTGAATAGTTACTCTAACTCAAGATATAAAGGGGCGCAACAGATAGAGTTGTCTATGTCTGTTATCATAAACCCCTGTGCTCTGCCGTATTTCACATATTCATATCAGCACTTATTTATATCAGCACTGTTTCATAACAACATTTATTCAGAAAAACATTTATTTATAAAAGCACTGTGATTTTATTTATTAGTATAGGATAATTTATGACCCGTTTTGTTTGCTTTAATATTAATGGTATCCGCGCCCGTCAACATCAGCTTGAGGCGGTAAGAGATATCATCGATCCTGATGTCATGGGTTTGCAAGAAACCAAAGTGCATGATGAGCAGTTTCCTCTTGAAAATGTTGAAAGTTTGGGTTATCACGTCGAGTATTTTGGACAAAAAGCCCATTACGGTGTGGCATTGTTATCTAAAGTCGCCCCTATTTTTGTACAAAAAGGCTTTCCTGGTGAAGATGCTGAGGCGCAAAAACGCTTTATTCATGCGCGCTATGAGTTTGATGGACGGGAGATTGATGTGCTCAATGGCTATTTCCCACAAGGAGAGAGCCAAGACCATCCGACCAAATTCCCGATGAAACGCGCTTATTATGCAGATTTAATGGCGTATATCGACACTTTAAAAGCGGAAGGACGCTCACTTGTTATCATGGGTGATATGAACATTGCCCCAGAAGATATCGATATTGGCATTGGTGAAGTCAATGCCAAGCGCTGGCTGAAAAATAGAAAAACCTCGTTTTTGCCAGAAGAGCGTGAGTGGTATGCAGCACTGATGTCACGTGAGCTGACTGATACCTATCGCCTGCATTATCCAGAAAGTACGGAATTGTACAGCTGGTTTGATTATCGCAGTCGTGGTTTTGATGATGACCCTAAACGCGGGCTGCGTATCGATCATATTTTATGTACGCCTGATTTGGTCAGTCAATGTGTCGATGCTGGTATCAGCTACGAGCTGCGCGCTATGGAAAAACCGTCTGATCATGCGCCTATTTGGACAGCATTTGACTTAACTAAAGTATAATAAAGATGATTTTATAACCAACTTTATCGCTCATAAAACATATATAAGTATTGAAGAATAAGGATTTGACTATGGCGGTCGGCAATATTGCAGTACCTGAGACGATTTATCCTATTAAGGGTATCAAATTAAGCGCCACCGCAGCAGGCGTACGCTATAAAGATCGCGATGATCTGGTGATCATTGAAATCGCTGCTGACGCAACGGCTGCTGTTGTGACGACTAAAAATGCATTTTGTGCCGCTCCTGTGCGTGTATTACGTGAACACTTTGCTAAAGCGGCACCTCGTTATTTGGTAACCAACACTGGTAACGCTAATGCGGGTACTGGCGCTGAAGGTAAACGTCGTGCGACAGATATCTGTGCTGCATTGGCTGCTAAAGCTGGCGTGGATACCTATGCTGTGTTGCCGTTTTCGACTGGAGTGATAGGTGAGCCGCTAAACAGTGACGCCATTATCGCTGGACTAGACAACGCATTAGCCAATCTAGCGCCTAATAATTGGCTTGCAGCAGCGAATGGTATTCGTACGACGGATACGATTCCAAAGCTCGCCAGTAAAAGGATCGATATTGCTGGCAGTAGTTATCATATTACGGGGATGTCAAAAGGCTCAGGAATGATCCGCCCCAATATGGCAACCATGCTCGGCTATGTGGCAACTGACGCTAATATTGCCGCTGATCTATTACAAGAGATGCTTAGCACCATTAATGAGCAGTCTTTTAATCGCATTACTGTTGACGGTGATACCTCAACTAATGATTGCTGCGTATTGATAGCAACGGGCGCTGCCAGCTCAGATATGATTGATAGCCCAGAGCATCCACATTACCAATCGATATTTGAGGCTTTGACTGAAGTTTTTGTTCGTCTAGCACAATTGATTGTACGTGATGGTGAAGGCGCTACAAAATTTATGACCGTAAAAGTTACGGGTGGTAAAACCACACAAGAATGCTGTGATGTCGCGTATGCCGTTGCGCATTCACCTTTGGTTAAAACAGCGTTTTTTGCCAGTGATGCCAACTGGGGTCGTATATTAGCAGCCGTTGGTTATGCTGGAATTGAAGACCTCGATACCGAGCAAGTCGATGTCTATTTAGACGAGGTTATGATTTGTCAAAACGGTGAAGTTGCACCGAGTTATACAGAACAGGCGGGCAAAAGCGTGATGAATCGTCCGGAGATTACCATTCATATCAATTTAGCACGTGGTGATGCTAGTGATACGGTTTATACCTGCGATTTGTCTTATGATTATGTCAAAATAAATGCTGATTATCGTAGCTAAGTATCCTCTATAAGTTCATATAAAAAACGCTCAGAATCGCTATGATCCTGAGCGTTTTTATTTTATTTTCCATATTATGAAGGTGTGGTTTGAAATCATATTATCTAAAATTATGCTATTTAAGTTACTAATAAAGACCATTGATTGATACCAGTTGCAAAAGCTGACGTTAAGTTACAAAGTAGTTATAGAGCGTTAGTTACTTTGCAACCTATACTAATTGCAGTAAACAATAAACGGTACTTCAGATAGGCTACTTATTTTATTTCGGTAAGTATGGGTTTTATTGAGATTGATGTCTTGCTTGCGATGAGCAGCGGTATCGTTATAACTGCCTACTATATTTTGAGCCCCGACAACAGATTAAAAAGAGCTCAAAAAGGTAATAATTAATACTAATACACTGAGGATTAAATAATGAAAAAACTAGCAATTGCAGCATTGATGACGACTTTTGTTTTATCGGGTTGTTCGACTATGGGTATGAATAATGAACGTACCATGGTAGTAGAAGGTGAAGCTATGGATGTTAAAGTTGTCAGCATTCCAAGTTTTAAGATAGAAATAGCGCCACTTAAAGCGGTATGCGAGCTTCAAGCTTCTAATGGTACGATGGTTGAATCAGAGTGCCTACAGTATCGTCAGACTTATCAGAAAAACTACACGCCTTTGAACGGTAATATCCAAGGCTTCACTTATGAGCCAAATTACCGCTATGTTCTAGATGTTCGTCAAGAAGTGGTCATGAATGAACTAACTAACGTCGCTAAGCCAGTTTGGATTCTAAATGAAGTTGTGTCAAAGAAAGCCGAATAATTATTAATTGATTACTGATTAATTGCATTTAGCGTAAACAAAAAGACCTCTAATTCGTTAGAGGTCTTTTTTATTGAATGAATTTTTGTAAAATTGATATCGACAAAGGCTATATAAACAAAGACTGTATTAGCACTGGCTATATTTTACACTGACACCTTGAGTGGCGGTAGGTATACGGTTGTCGGCATAAACGGCCAGTCCACCACGTGAGGTTTCTTTATATTTATCCAGCATATCTGCGCCCGTTACTTTCATGGTTTCGATGACTTTATCTAAAGAAACAAAGTGTTGTCCGTTACCACGGCAAGCAAGTCGTGCTGCATTGACGGCTTTGACAGCGCCCATCGCATTGCGCTCGATACAGGGTACTTGTACCAAGCCGCCCACAGGATCGCAGGTAAGACCTAAATTGTGCTCAATACCAATCTCGGCAGCATTGAGGCATTTAGCAGGATCGCCACCTAATATTTCTGCCAATGCAGAAGCTGCCATCGCGCAAGCAGAGCCGACTTCACCTTGGCAACCAACTTCAGCGCCAGAGATAGAGGCATTTTGTTTGATGAGACTACCGATAGCAGTGGCATTTAGTAAAAACTTGCGCGCGCCATCTATGCTGTAACTTGATAAAAAGTCGCGATAATAATGCATGACGGCAGGAATGATGCCTGCCGCACCATTGGTGGGTGCGGTCACGACATTACCGCCATTGGCATTTTCTTCATTAACCGCTAAAGCATATAAATCAATCCAATCCATTGCAACCAGTTTGTCATTTTTTGCAATCGGCTGATCTTTTTCAGCACACAGTTGCACATACAATGCTTGAGCACGGCGCTTCACATCTAAACCACCGGGTAATATGCCACTGTTTTGGCAGCCTCGTGTCACGCAATCTTGCATCGAATCCCAAATAGAATCTAAATAAGCAAATACTTCTGATTGCTCACGATAATGAAGCTCGTTCGCCAATACCAAGTCGCTGACACTTAAACAATGCTGGCGGCATTGCTCAAGCAGCTCTGCGGCGCTATTGAACGGGTAAGGAATAACATCAATCGTTGGCGTGGCATGATCTTCATCCGGATTGGTAGCATCTTCTTCATTGATAACAAAACCACCGCCAACAGAATAGTAGGTTTGCTGATAATGGCTGCCGTCTGCTAATAGCACACGGATAGTCATGGCGTTAGGGTGGTAGGGTAGGACGGTATCACCATACCAGTGAATATCACGCTCAGTATCGAAGGCAATCAGATGCTCGCCTGCCATATTGAGCTGCTTATCTGAAAAAATCGGTGACAGGTATTGACTGGTCAAACGCGTATCGATGGTACTGGGAGCATGCCCAAGTAAGCCTAGTAATATAGCCGTATCGGTTGCATGGCCTTTACCTGTCGCCGCTAGGGAGCCGTATAGCTCAATCTCTAGTGCTTTTATATTGGTTATATCAGTTTGCTTAAGTAATGACTCTAAAAACAAGTTAGCCGCTACCATTGGACCGACAGTATGAGAGCTTGAGGGGCCAATGCCGATTTTAAATAAATCAAATACACTAATCATAATAAATTACCAAAAAAGTGAGGTGGAGTCAGCTTAACCGCATAGCAAAACTATCGCGCCTACATAGAAGTATGATAGGCAACAGAAGATTACAAGCACCGTTGATCGGTGAATTTAGAGCGTCGTCTATGAAAATGTTTAAACGTGGTAGTTCGAGTGACGGGTGAATAATAGCTGTTGTTTATTATTAAATTCCGTTATGATGCTCGGCATCAACGCTTATGTAACATCCTGTAAGTTAACCGTCGCTGTAGAATACAGTAAGGTGCGAGCGGCCGAAGCGGTGAATTTAGTAGAACATATCTCGCCCGATACATCTAGCAAAATATGGCGGTTTTATAAAATAAGGCATGTTATCTGCCTTTCTCCAAACAAGTGAGTGGATATAGTAGAAACTTCTAAAAAGGCGTATCAATATACACTGCTTTCTTGCTACTTGTCATCGCTAAGTTGTAGGCACAGGTGATAGTTTATAAGTTATATATATATTCCAGCTATAGTTTAATAAACTATTTTGTTGTTAGATATTTTGTATGAGCGGAACGTTATTATCACGGTGTTTGTTTTATCTTTGATTGACTATAATTATTTTTATTACATAAGCAGCTGTCTATTATAATATGCTTTATTGACAATAACCATTATTACAAATATAGCTATTTATCATCTCTTTATTTATCTTAGCTATTACTAGCCTGTTATTATTAGCTTAGGCCTCATAGGACATTCGCGCATGGCAAACCCTCCAGAGAACTCATCTCAATCAGAGAAAAACAGTCAAGCAGAATCTTTATCTCCAACAGCGTTAGACGCTGCGGGTATCGATTCAGCTACGATAAGCTTACCGTATGATCCGGACTTTGAAAATGGCCGCTGGTTCCCTACATGGCGACCATTCAAAGGTGATTTAGACCGCACGCCAGTCGGTATCAATGAGTATTTGCCACCATCAAAAAGTATGCTACTTGGTGTACAACATACCTTTGCCATGTTTGGCTCGACAGTACTTGCGCCTTTATTAATGGGTTTTGATCCTAACTTAGCTATTTTGATGTCGGGTATTTGTACGGTGATGTTTTTTATCATCACTGGTGGGCGTATGCCAAGTTACTTGGGCTCAAGCTTTGCCTTTATCGGTCCAGTTATCGCAGTGACTGCTTATGCAGGTGTCGGGTTTAACGATAATTTGAATGTCGCTTTGGGCGGTATCATGGCATGCGGTATTATTTATGCTTTGATAGGCTTATTGGTGATGAAAACCGGTACAGGATGGATTGAGCGTCTGATGCCACCTATTGTCACCGGCGCCATTGTAATGATTATTGGTCTTAATTTAGCGCCAGTGACCATTCAAGGGGTATCCGCCAATCAGTTTGATGCGTGGATGGCTGCGTTAACGGTATTATTAATCAGCGGTGTGGCTGTCTTTACGCGCGGTATGCTACGTCGTCTCTTGTTGCTGGTTGGTTTGATATTATCTTATGTCGCTTACTATGTAATGACCAATATTATGGGCTTTGGTAGTCCCATTGATTTTAGTGGCGTGTCTAACGCTTCATGGTTTGGTCTGCCAAGTACTCATGCGCCAAAATTTGAGATGAGTGCCATTATCTTAATTGCGCCGGTGGCATTTATTTTGGTTGCCGAAAACTTAGGGCATTTTAAAGCGGTCGAAGGTATGACAAAAGCTCGCGTGACGCCTTATATGGGGCGTGCATTCTTTGCTGATGGCTTGGCAACGACGTTTTCAGCGGGCTTTGGTGGGACAGGTGTGACCACTTATGCTGAAAATATCGGCGTCATGGCAGTGACTAAGGTCTATAGTACGACTATCTTTGTCATCGCGGGTTTAGTCGCTATAATGCTGGGATTGTCACCGAAATTTGGTGCGATCATTCAGACCATTCCACCCGCATTATTAGGTGGCGCTTCTATCGTCGTATTTGGTTTGATTGCGATTGCTGGTGCAAAAATTTGGATAGACAGCCATATCGACTTTAGTAAAAACAGCAATCTAATCATTGCTGCTGTGACCGTCATTATGGGTACTGGTAACTTTAGCTTGCATTTAGGCGGCTTTGATTTAGGCGGTATTGGTACCGCTACCTTGACAGCAATTGTACTTAATGCCTTATTTAATCGTCAAAAAGATTAATTGTTTAGCCATCTTAAGCTTAAAATAACTTAATACATTAATAGATAAAAGCCACAATGATTATTGTGGCTTTTATTGATTACGCCTTTTATCTATAAAAATTGTTATTTACTGTGATCTTTACTTATAATCCCGCTTATAAAATCGTGCAAAAAACCGATAACGTCTTAGGGCGCGAGGCTTAGGTTTTAGTGAACCCAAATAGATGGCAAACATAGTCAGTAGCGCGCCACTCCATTGTAAGGTGTTGATAGACTTACCCAGCCAGCTGTAGTCAATCACCAATGCAGCAATGGGTTCAGTCAATAATAGCAGCCCAGTCAATGCCAAAGATAGCTTGGGAATAGAGTAGGCGATAAGACCCCAGGCTAAGCACTGCATCACCGTCCCATAAATCAATATCCAGCCAATCTCAGACCAAGTATTGGGTAGAATATTGCCCATATCAAAGACGAACATTGGCACAATCATCGCCAGTACGCCGCCGATACTCACCAGTTGCATCAATACAAATATCGGTGTTGGTTCAGTATCGTGCGTTTTGCGTATAAAAGTCATCGACGCGGCAAGCATCGCCCCTGATATAATACCAGTGACAAACCCCCAAGTAGCTGCCTTGTTTTGCGCAAACTCAGGACTCCCTATCATCGCCACACCTAACATCGCTAAAAACAAACTGATGAGCTGTAAGATAGATTGACGCTCGTTAAAATATAAAAAACCGATGGCCGCTAAAAAGAAAATCTGCAAACTGTTGAGTAAGGTTGAAATACCGGGACCAACCGCATAGATACTCTCGTGCCATAAAGCTAAATCCAAACCTAAAAATACGCCGGATAATAAACCATAAACGATAGCCCGCCTTGACTGCGGTAAACGTTGCCCCATCATTTTAGCCAGTATCGTAAAGATAATACCTGATATAGCAAGGCGCCAAAAAGCCATTGCCCAACCGCCAATAGCGACATGAGCTACAATCAAGCTACCCAAGCCAAAGATAATACAACCAATGACCAAGCCAGTTGCGGCGGAGCGTGAAGAGGCAATAGCCATGGATTATCCTTATATCAATACCGTTTTATTTTTTAAATCGTCGCGTGCTAAAGAAGTCGCTAAAATGAACCACATTGTCGATGTTTTGAGCTTAAATTGGAATGGTTCAGCATTATTTATTTTATGATGACAGTGCGTAGAGCTATGGTCGATCCAATTTAAAAACCATAGTGTGCTACTGACATGAGTTTTTTGTAGCCTCTGCCACGCTTGTGAACAGCAGGTAAGAAATTTTTTGTGCAGTAGCAAGTAGCAAGTAGCACTACGCTATGATAGATGTCCCTTTGCTATTTTAAACAGACTATATATAAGCGAGTCACATCCTTACAGGAATGGCATTGGCGCAAACGCTGCTATTTGTTACTCTGTTTTCTGCTTATATGGTGAAATGCCATCTTAAAAAATCCACATTATTAAAGTACTTCAATAGCCGTTACTACTTTTAGCTTAGGTTTGCTTATGCTTCGACGTTCCTTATCAAAACGACAAATATCATTAATATCAACATCTGGATTGCAGCCACAAATGATGCGGTACTCTCTTATTGCTAGCACTTTAGTAACGGCGCTATTTGCCGTGCCAAGCGCCCAAGCAGCCAGCTGTAAAATTCCAAAAAGCTATTATAAAAATGTCTCTTGCACGGCGAGTAGGGGTTATTTTTTGGCAGTAAAAGACTTTGGTGCACCGGTAGCGCTCATCAATAGTCAAGGTAAGAGTCTCGTTGATTTATCGCGCTATCAAAAAGTTGATGCTGATAAAATATCTAGCGGTCTATTGCCGGTCATGCGAAATGGACATGTCGGTTATCTCAATATGCAAGGTCGTGAAGTGATTCCTGTGATGTACGATGCGCTAAGTGGCGGTCAAGGCTGGGCGCGCCCCGTATCTGAGGGTCGCATTGTAGTCAAACAGGGTGGCCATTATGGCGTTATTGACACCGCTAATAAGACTATAGTGCCGTTTTCAGCATCCATTAGTGACATTGATAATTATCGTGGCGGTATGGCTCGCGTGCGCAAAAATAAAGCGATCAGCTGGTTGGATAAAAGTGGCAACACTAAGAGCGACCCAAACAGCAGTGCTAATACTCAGTCACCTTCGAAAAAAGAAACTGCTAAGAATGTCAATAACGCCAATGCTTCAGAGCAGCGACCAGCGCCAGCAAGTCGTTTTACCACGCTACAGCCGCATCAACAAGACGGCAAATGGGGCTTTATTGACGATAATAATGTCAATATGATTACCTATTCGTTTGATGAGGCACGTGCATTTTCAGAAGGCTTAGCTGGCGTACGTATCAATGGAGAATGGGGTTTTATCAATCTGGGCGGCGAGCTTATGATTCCTTTTAGTTTTGATAATTTTAATAATTCTGATAATAAGAGCCTCAGTCTTGATAGCAGCTATAAAGACAAACCTTCATTTGTATTTTTAAATGGCAAAGCTTGGATTGGCAATTTAAAAAATGGTAATGAAATGTGTATTGATAAAGAAGGCGCTGCTATTGGTTGTGATTAGACTTTATGAGTAAGATTGAGTTTCAGTATAAAAAATAATCAGAAAGATTAGCAACAAAAAAGAGTGACAAGCCTATGAGTCATCGATAGGTTTGTCACTCTTTTTTTATAATTAGCTATTCAGCCAATAAGTTCAGACTGTAAAAAACTATTTGTCTAATAAGTGATTGCTAATCAAATCCATCATGTAAGGCTGATAATATTCAGGGATATCGTGAGCCATGCCTTCGATTAAATGAAATTTGGCATTAGGGATGGTCTTGGCAACTACCCGTCCTTGTGAGGAAGGCAGCAGACCGTCTGCGCTACCATGCAGCACGATCGTCGGTGCTTTGACTTGCTTGCTGAATCGGCTGATAGAGCCTGACGCTAAAATAGCATTCAGCTGTTGTACTGTACCAAGCGGATGAAAGTTACGTTGATAGCGTAGTTTGGCAATGTCACGCACCATTCGTACGTTTACATGTCCTGGCGTACCGACGGTCTTCATAAACCAGACACTATGACGTACAATATCGCGCTCAGAATGGCTCTCAGGACGATTAATCAGCGTGTATAACTGTTTGGGCTTGGGCGGCTTTAAAAAGGCGCGATTGGTGGTGGTAAACATCAACGCCATCCGCTGTATCAAACTTGGATAACGCGCCGCCACGATCTGCGCAATCATACCGCCCATAGAGGCGCCAAGTAGATGTGTTTTGCCAAGCTGTAATGCTTTGATTAAACGCGCTGTATCTTCTGCCATATCGGTTAAATTATAAGCAACTTGTGTACCCTTATTAGATAACCCAGTTTGCAGACGCATCATCATTTTTAGCTGACTGATACGGGGTAGACCGTCAATCTGTACCTTAGAGGACAAACCAATATCACGATTGTCAAAACGAATCACAAAAAAACCGGCATCAATAAGGCGCTTAATGAAGTTGTTTGGCCAAAATATCATTTGCGAGCCAAGTCCCATAATCATTAGTAATGGTGGGTTATTAGGGTTACCACCAGCCTCAACGCACAGCTCGATGCCATCACCAATATCTATCATTGCTTGATAAAGATGCTCGCTAAGATCTGAGGCGCGCCATTGGTGTTCGCCAAATTGTTGCCATTCAGGAGTAGGGTAGCTGCCTAGACTTTTCCCTGACGTTTCAGGCAAGTTAGCGCTATTGTTGATGTCGTTTGATTCTGTCATGAACTGTCCTATTTAAAAGGTCGTTGGCTTAAAATTCAAGCATCTCAAAATCAAGCTTGCCAACGCCGCATTCTGGGCATGTCCAATCATCAGGGATATCTTCCCATTTTGTGCCCGGTGCAATACCTTCTTCAGGACAGCCGAGTTCTTCGTCATATATCCAGCCGCAGACAATACATTCATAACGTTTCATAAATAGTCCTATCGATTATTACCAGTGTTACCGTACGTTTTTAAGTTGATATTAACTACACATCAAGAATGATTGCCGTCAATATGTAGACCGTAAAAACGCAGGTAGTTTAGCATATAACCGTCATTTTCATAGTTAAGTTTACACTTGTATATTGAGATTAATCAGCATTTATCAAGTCACTATGCCTGATTTTATTTACTTAAGCAGTGGTGTTTTTGCCCATCTCGGCGCAATATTAAAGCCGCTTATGATATAATTGCCGCCGCTAATTTTACAAATTCATCCGTCGTTGACCATTGTTATATCACCATCTAAGTCATAAAAGCTAAGGGTTATTATGAGCGCTAACACCGCCGTTACATCAGCTAATACCGCAACTGAGTCATCTAATACGCTCAATATCGATCATCCATTTTGGCAAATCATTCGCACAGTAGCAGACTTCCCGAAAGTCGGCATTGATTTTTATGATATTACACCGTTACTGCGCAGTCATATTAATGAAGTGATTGATGCGCTGCTTGCTGCACTGCCTGAAGGCGTAATGGACGAGGTAGATTGTTTGGGTGCGGTTGAAGCGCGTGGGTTTGTGTTTGCAAGTTTGCTGGCGGGTCGGTTGGGTAAGGGTATGATTTTGCTACGTAAACCCGGTAAGCTGCCGCCACCGGTCGCTAATAAAGCTTATGCCCTCGAGTACGGTAAAGACACGCTTGAGATGCAAAACAATCTGCCACCTGAGCGCGTCTTATTGGTCGATGATATATTAGCTACGGGCGGCACGCTCACCACCGCTTATGAGTTGTGTAAATCAGCCGGGCATACGGTAGTAGGTGCTTTGGTATTACTGGATTTGGTCGCTTTACACGGTGAATTTCCAGTGCCGGTTTATACGGTATTGAAGGCTTAGAAAGCTGAGTGTATAAAGTGAGTTTTACAGTATAAGAAAAAGCGCGCTGAACTCATTCAGCGCGCTTTTTTATGTCAGTCAGTTTTAAACCGTTTACTTAGTTTGCTCGTAATTCTTACAAGACTGTTCTACTAGCAGGCGACTAATCGTTTTTGGCGTAGTAATTTTGAAGTCTTTGGTGGTCAGTATTGGCTGTTCTGATTGCCAAGATTTTATAACCTTGTCATCAGCGGCATAGTTAACGTAAGCGCGCCTATAGTAACTGGCGTCCTTACAAGAGATGAGCCATTGTTGATCGCTATGATGAATATCCGCTTCTTTACTTTCTTTCTTTACGCCTTTAGCTATGTTTTTAGTAACACTTTTTTGTGTAGGATACGTCCTACGAATAGATACGGTGATATTTTCGACACTTTTTTCATCGATGATATTGATATCGGAGCTTTCAATAGAGTCCAAATCTAAGCTAAAAGTAGATCCAGTCTGACTGTCTGATACTTTTGACCAGTTTACTGCATGAGCACTAAGCGCAAGCGTACTACCTGCTAATATCACTGCTAGCCGTTTCATAATTCAGCCTTGCTTCTAGTTATTTGAGGTCGCCTATAATAGCCAACTTAATATTAGCAGGCAAATTTCTTTTATGACCTACCATTTCCACTGCTATAAAATCACCAATATTAATGATTGTTTATATTGATTAACGCTCAAGCTAGCTATGCGCTCAGATCAACACTTGATTTATTAAGTCTAGTCACGCATAGTCGCTAACATCGCCGCCAGCTCATCACGCGCACCAATAAAGCCATCAATACCCTTTGGTAATAAGTCTTGAGTCACCGTATCTTGCTGATAGGCTGTACTGAATTCTTCCGAGGTCAAGCTCACTCGAGTCATATCTGCCAAATCCATTGACATGCTTGGTGATAACTGACGAGTCACCTCTACATCCATCGCTGCCAGCTCATCGATAAGGTTTGGTGCTATGGTCAATAAATCGCAGCCTGCTAATGCTAGTATCTGCTCAGTCGAACGAAAGCTTGCGCCCATCACTTGAGTGTTGTAGCCATGCTGTTTGTAGTATTGATAAATAAGTTTAACAGATTGCACACCCATATCATCAGCAGCCGGCACATTTTGACGGTTTTGCTGGCGTTTTTGCCAATCTAAAATACGTCCAACAAAAGGCGAAATCAAAGTTACGCCTGCATCAGCACAAGCGATAGCTTGATGCTGACCGAATAACAATGTCAAATTGCAGTGAATATTCTGAGTTTCCAGATAGCGTGCCGCTTCAATACCTTGCCATGTCGCTGCCATCTTAATCAAGACGCGCTCTGAATCGATACCGGCTTTTTGATAAGCTTCCATAAACTCCAAAGCTTTATCAATCGTCGCTTGTGTGTCATAAGACAAACGTGCATCGACTTCCGTTGAGACGCGACCTTCAATCAAGGCTAGAATATCGCAACCAATCTGAATGGTCAGCTCATCAATCACGGCATCGATGTCATCTCGATGGCGACTCATGGCTTCTGAGAGCATCGCTTCATTATCAGGATTAATAAGTGCTTTGGTTATTAGGCTAGGATTGGTGGTCGCATCGATAGGTTTTAGGCGAGCAATGGCGGCAAGGTCGCCGGTATCAGCGACAATGGTGGTCATGGTGCGAAGCTGTTGTAATGCGCTCATCAGATATCCTTGGTATAGTCAATTAACGGTGTTATTTTCTTATTAATGGTTGTACTAGTACATAAACTTATGAGTACCATTAAACTGTAACATAGATTTGAACGTATGTTACCTGATAGTTTGAATGTGCTTAGCCCTTATATTATATAACTGTGCTAAGATTTATAGCAATTTGCAGGTTTACACTCATTTACGAATGGGCACTGTCCGTAGTTTTTGCTATAGTAGAGCCGGTCAGCTGTCTAGCTAGGCATTTACTAATTAATATATGGTTATCACAACACTCTGCTGGTATAAATTTTTCTCGCTTGCTGTGCGCTTCGCCAGACAGAGGCTTCAAAAAATTCATACCAGCAATACTGTATTCTGTTTAAAGTGAATCGACTATATAATAGTTAATGACGTGACTGTATCATTGAAGTGTTTTCTAAAAGAGACTTTCTAAAAGAAGCTTTTTAAAAGAGGTTTCCTAAAAAAACCAATGATGATACGTTAAATGTCACTTAGTGCTAAATATCTAGTATTAAATATCAAAAGTGTTTAAGTGTTTTTTAAATGAAATATGAAATATGAAATATCAAATATGTACTATTAATACAGTAGTTTTCAAAAAATAGTCATACTTAACAGTGATAAAATCTAAAAAAAGGATGGGCGGTAATGAGTGAGCAGTCACCAGAGCAAAACGTGGACAATCTAAATCAAACCAGCGTAGGCGCTAGCGATACCACAAACGAAAAAGAGTTTTTGGACAATATTCGCCAAAATATTGATGCAGTAGACTGCGAAATTCAGACACTGATTAATAACCGTGCCAAGCTGGCTCAGCAAGTGGCAGCGGTAAAGAAAAACCACATTGCCAATAATCCGACTGCCGATAATAGCAATCCTATCTTTTATCGCCCTGAGCGTGAAGCACAAGTGCTAAAAGCTGTGATGGCTCGTAATACCGGACCAATTGCCGATGAAAAAATGGCGCGCCTGTTCCGTGAGATCATGTCGGTATGCCTTGATTTAGAAGCACCGCAACGTATTGCTTTCTTAGGACCTGTCGGTACCTTTACCCATGCTGCTGCACTCAAACATTTTGGTAAAGCTGCCGATACCGTACCACTGACGACCATTACTGATGTATTCCGTGAAGTGGAAGCGGGCACAGCGATGTATGGCGTGGTGCCAGTTGAAAACTCATCAGAAGGCGTGGTCAATCATACGTTAGATGGCTTTTTATCTTCGACGTTAAAGATTATCGGCGAAGTTGAGCTGCCGATCCATCAAAACTTCTTGGTCGCCGAACATACTAAAATCGATGGTCTAAGCCGTATTTATTCGCATCAGCAATCATTAGCACAATGTCGTCATTGGCTCGATGTGAACTTTCCTAATGTTGAGCGTGTTGCCGTATCCAGCAACGGTGAAGCAGCGCGTCGCTTGAAAAACGAGTGGCATTCGGCGGCGATAGCTGGAGATGTGGCTGCTGCAGAATATGATTTGCATAAACTATATTCAAATATTGAAGACAATCCAAGCAATACCACGCGATTCTTAATCATTGGTCACGAAGCGGTCGCGCCATCAGGCCAAGATAAAACCTCGATTATGGTCTCAGCTCATGACAAAGCCGGTGCGCTTATCGAAATCTTAAAACCATTATCGTATCATGGCGTATCTATGACCAGTATCGAGACGCGTCCAGAGCGTCCTAATAAGTGGGCTTACGTCTTCTTTATCGATATGGATGGGCATATTCAAGACCCAAATGTTAGTGCTGCGATCGCTGATATCCGCCCATTGGTCAAAGATTTACGTATACTAGGTTCTTATCCAAAAGCCGTATTATAGCGATAACAAGATAACAAACAGCGGCCATTACTCAGTCAAGCGTCTTCGCCAATAATAGATGCGTTATCACATCTAAGGATAAATCATGCAGTCTACTCAATCGACAGAGTCCAATTTATCACCGCTAGTGCCTGCCTATGACAGTATTTTAGAGTTGGCACCTTATCAAACAGGAAAGCCGGTTGAAGAGTTGACGCGTGAATATGGTGTCTCAGATGTGGTAAAACTTGCTAACAATGAGAATCCGATAGGCTGCTCACCGCAAGTCACGCTAGCGATTACTGAGCAGTTGGGTCAGCTGGCACGTTATCCTGACGGCAATGGCTATTATCTGAAGCAAGCATTGGCTGATTTTAACGATGTTAATGTTAATCAAATCACCTTAGGTAATGGTTCTAATGATTTGCTTGATATCTTGGCGCGTAGTTTTGCCGGTGTTGATGATGCGATTGTTTATAGCCAGTATGCCTTTATCATTTATCCGATGTTGGCTAAAATGCAAGGTGCTATGGGCATTGAGGTAGCTGCTAATCGGTTTGGTCATGACCTAAAAGCCATGAGCCAAGCGGTTCATGATAATCCTGATGCTAAGATAGTATTTATCGCCAATCCTAATAACCCAACCGGTACGCAGCTTGAACATAAAGAGCTGCATGAATTTATGGTTAGTATACCAAGCTCAGTATTGGTAGTATTGGATGAAGCTTATATCGAATATAGTCCTGAGAGTAATAATCGGGCGCTGTTAGATGAATTTGATAATGTAGTCATCGTCCGCACCTTTTCTAAAGCCTATGGACTCGCCGGTCTGCGTGTTGGTTATGCGCTAAGCTCAGTTCCAGTAGCAGAGTTGCTCAATCGAATTCGTCAGCCATTTAACGTCAGCAGAGTGGCTCTAGCCGCTGCCGCTGCCGCACTTGCTGATCAAGATTTTATTGAAAAAGTTAGGTCAACTAACCAAGGGCAAATGCGCTGGTTAGAGAAACAGTTTGATGCGTTAGGCTTGGGCTTCATTAAATCACATGCCAACTTTGTTATGGTAGAAATAGAAGTTGAGATGGAGGACGTAACGGCTGCTGTGATTTACCAATCGTTATTAGAGCAAGGCGTTATAGTGCGTCCGCTGGATGCTTATGGCTTACCTAACTGGTTAAGGATTACCGTTGGGGTCGCAGAAGACAATACACGCCTTATTGATACTCTGCGTTCTATATTGACTGATGATTAAGATTGATTGATGATTAGGCTTAATGCTGTCAAACTCAAAATTGTTAAGTTAATACTTTTTAAGTGAAAGATAATTAAAATAATATGCAAAAAATAAATCAAACGGCAAGTTATCAAACAGTAGCTACCTCAAATCCATCTACTTTACAGCCATTATTCAATCAAGTTTGTGTGATAGGTTTGGGATTGATTGGTGCAAGTTTAGCGCAAGCCATCAAAGATAATGGTTTGAGTGAACGTTTAGTGGCAGTCGATAGGCATCTGCCAAGTATAGAAGAAGCGATTGCGCAAGGCTTACTAAATGCGGGCAGCGCTGTACTTAGCGATATTGTATCCGGCAGTGATTTAATCGTTATTGCTGTTCCAGTACAAGCGGTTCAGGCAGTATTTGTCGATATTAAAACGGCAATGGATAATGGTCAACTTGCCACTGATTGTATTATTACCGATGTTTGTAGCACCAAGGTCAATATCATTGAAGCCGCTAGGAACGTATTCGAAACATTGCCTATAGGGCTAGTACCTGCACATCCGATTGCCGGTGCTGAAAATTCAGGGTATCATGCTCGCCGCGCCAATTTATTTGCTAATCATAGCGTCATTATCTGTGAGCTATCAACAACCAGTAATGTAGCCATTAATAAGTTACGCCAGTTATGGGAAGCAGTGGGTGCCACTGTCATGCCGATGGCAGCTGAGCATCATGATTCGATATTGGCACATACCAGTCATTTACCACATCTACTCGCCTTTAATCTCGTTGAGCAATTGGCCAGTCACGATGACAATTTAGATATGTTTCGTTATGCTGCTGGTGGCTTTCGAGACTTTAGCCGTATTGCCGCCAGTGACCCGAAGATGTGGCACGATATATTTTTTGCCAATCAAGGCGCAATTGTCAGCGCTCTCGATGAGTACAGCGTCTACTTACAAACGATGCGCCAGCTTATCATTGATAAAGATTCAACCGCCCTGATGGGACTCTTGGGCCGCGCGCAAGCCGCACGGCGACATTTTGGCCATATGTTAGCCAGCACTCCTTATACGGATACCTCTGCTATGTCAGCTTCTTATAATATTTCACCAAGCAACACCGTGGTCGGCACTATCTCTATTCCGGGTGACAAATCAATCTCTCACCGTAGTATTATGCTTGGCAGTCTTGCAACAGGCGTGACTCATGTCACTGGATTTTTGGAAGGGGAAGATGCGTTAGCAACCTTGCAAGCTTTTCGTGATATGGGGGTGACTATTGAAGGACCTGATAACGGTAAACTGACCATTCACGGCGTGGGCATGAATGGTCTAAAACCCAGCAAGACGCCATTATATATGGGCAATTCTGGCACCAGTATGCGCCTATTGGCAGGTATCTTAGCTGCTCAAGCATTTGATAGTGTATTAACGGGTGATACCAGTCTTAATAAACGTCCGATGGAGCGCGTGGCAGCACCGTTACGCGAGATGGGCGCGGTTATTCAAAGTACTGGTCAACAGGGCACAGCACCTTTAAGTATTACTGGTCGTACGAATGTAGGCAAGCCGTTACAAGGTTTTGAGTATGATATGCCGGTAGCGTCGGCACAGGTTAAGTCGTGCTTATTGCTCGCAGGTCTTTGGGCAGAAGGAACCACGACGGTTGTCCAACCTGAAGTCAGCCGTGACCATACCGAGCGTATGTTATCGGCTTTTGGCTATCCAGTAACTGTCGATGGCAATCGCATCAGTGTTGAAGGTGGCGGTACATTAACAGGCGGTGATATCGCTGTACCTGCCGATATCTCCTCAGCGGCGTTCTTTATGGTGGCAGCCGCGATCAGCCAAGATAGCGAGCTGACGTTAACACAAGTTGGTATTAATCCGACACGTACGGGTATTATTGATATCTTAAAGTTGATGAATGCTGATATCAGCTTAAGTAATGAGACTTATGTTGGTGGTGAGCCAGTTGCTGATATCACGATTCGCAGCTCAAATTTGGTTGGCATTGAGATACCTGAAGCGTTAGTGCCTTTAGCGATTGATGAGTTTCCAGTATTGTTTATTGCGGCTAGCTGTGCGCAAGGTCGCACTGTTTTAACGGGTGCAAAAGAGCTGCGTGTTAAAGAGTCAGACCGTATTGCGGTCATGGCAGAAGGTTTACAAACGCTTGGTGTTGATTGTACGGTTACCGATGATGGTCTAATCATTGAAGGTAAAGGTATTGAAGGCAAGGGCAGTAAGGGCGATAGCAATGAAGTGAACAACAGCCAGCCTGTCTTTGGTGGCGGTCATATCGTTTCACACCATGATCACCGTATTGCGATGAGTTTTGCGGTTGCCAGCTTGCGTGCTTCTCAGCAGATTACCATTGAAGGTGTCGAAACGGTCAATACCAGCTTCCCAGGTTTTGCTGAGCTTGCCACTCAAATCGGTATGTCTATTGAAGTCAATAATAGCGTGATTTAGTTCTTCATCGAATATTAACTTGATTATTAGCTACATTGGTTGCCAAAGTTAACAAGATTGCTTGTTAATCGTTATATAAAATTTATTTCAAAACTGTTGTTGTCGTTAGCAATGTGTTCATGCAAATACAGGCATGAACACATTGCTTTTTACCTTGTATCCTACCGTAGTAACCCTGCGTCCTTGCCTATGAATTAATATCAATTGACATGAATAATTAAAATCAGGTGAGGGCGCGCTTTGCTCTAAAATAGTTGTTTCGTCTCATGACTACCCAGAATGTCGTCAAAAAATCAGTAGCTCCTATCAAAACGACCAGACGTGGTATTATTACCGCGCTGATCGCTTTTTCTATTTGGGGTATATTTCCATTATATTTTAAGCAACTATCGGCCTATGATGCGACCGAAATTATCGGTCATCGTATCATCTGGACATTTTTATGCCTGCTTGTCGTGCTTGTTGTTAGTAAGCGCTGGCAATGGATTGATACGCTTAAACAAAATCCAAAGTGGATAGCAATCACCTTTGTATCCGGTATTATTATCGCCATTAACTGGCTGACCTACGTTTGGGCGGTGAATGACGATCGTATCCTTGAAGCCAGTTTGGGTTATTTTATCGGGCCACTAGTAGGCGTGGCGTTATCGATGATTTTGTTTAAAGAGCGATTACGTACTCTACAATGGGTAGCAATTGGCTTCGCTCTATTATCTGTCGTTATTCAAGTGCTTATGATTGGTAGCTTGCCGTGGATATCTTTGATATTAGCGTTTAGTTTTAGTACTTATGGCACTATTCAGCGCCAAACACCGTTGACCGCTGTTGATGCGATGTTTGTCGAGACTGCGATGCTCGTACCCATTTGTATCTGGTGGTTTTGGCAGGCGGATGTGGTGAGTAGCCAGCTTAGCTTTTGGTTTACTCCAAATATTTGGCTACTGATGCTAGCAGGTCCGATCACTTTGATACCGTTATTGCTATTTAATAAATCCACCAAGCAGGTCGCTTATAGTATTCTTAGTTTTATGAACTATTTAACGCCGACCTTTATTTTCTTCTTAGCCGTATTTTATTATAAAGAGCCTTTTGACTTACACCGCTTAGCAGTATTTGGTTTAATTTGGTTTGGTCTGTTATTATTCAGTATTGACTTGTGGCGTCATCGTCCTAGCAAACAGCTAAAAGCAGCTCGCATGCATGATGAAAATTTACAGAATCATTAAGTTTAAAGTCTAATTATAAAAAACGTAGTCGATAAGGATAAAATGATGTTGCACACAGAGTCTGATGTGGTATTTGTAAAAGGTCTAAAAGTAGAGGCAGTGATTGGCGTTTACGATTGGGAGCGCGCAATAACTCAGCCAATATTGATTGATATCGCGCTTGAAACAGATATTAGTAAAGCTGCTGCGTCCGATGATGTAAATGACGCGCTTAATTATAAAGCCGTCTGCGATGACGTTAGCGCTTGGTGTCAAGAAATCAAAGCAGAGTTGCTTGAGCATTTGGCTGGGCAAATTGCAGATAGACTGCTTGCGAACTATTCTTGTCATAAATTGACTTTGAGCGTTGCTAAGCCTACCGCTATTAAACAGGCTGATGCAGTTGGCGTACAAATTACTCGCTATGCTAAAACTGCTGAAAACAAGCCTAATGACGCATAAAGGTTCATTCACTATGAATCTCGAAACGTTAAAAATAATTGCCCCTGAGCGGTTGCAACAGCAATCAGTGACGGCAGTATTATTAGCATTAGGTAGTAACTATCAGGCTGAAAAGCACTTACCGCGTGTCCGAGAAAGTCTAGCTGCGCTAGGGAAGATAAAGCTATCGACGGCTTTTAAAAATCCTGACTTTACCGCAACTGTCGAGCTGCCAAAACCTAACTATACCAATCAATGTATTTACCTATCTTTGACCTCGCCAGTAGCATTTGGGCAGCTGCAACAAACCTTTAAACAGTTTGAAAGTGATTGTGAGAGACAGCGTTTGATAGAAACGCAAACAGCTATCAAACAAGTGACGATGGATATTGATATCTTGCTGATAAAGCTATCTAATAATAAAAATAGCCTAAGCAATAAAAATATGTCTGAATGGATAATGATGGCGGATCGTTATCCATTTAAAGCGCATGAGAGTGCGGGGATAGAGGAATTGATAGCAGGAAGCGGAACTGATTGTTAGGAAATAAGTTAGGCAAACGCTTAGCCCGTATATCACCACTTCTAAAGCTTTGAAAGGTGCTGTTTATGTACAACAGAATATTGAGTTTTTGTTTTAAAGAGGTGGGTAGCCAAAAATTTTTCGAGAAGGATTTAGGCTTAGATCAAGTGCTTAGAGAACACTTTATCGATATTCTTACGCAAGCTGCCGCCGCAGAGTTTTATGCTTGGCGTAGCAGCGTTCAGGGACGATTAGCTGAAATCATTATATTAGACCAATTTTCACGCAATATTTACCGCAATACGCCAAACGCCTTTTCTCAAGACCCTATGGCATTGGCCTTAGCTCAAGAAGCGGTAGCAGCTGGCATACTACAAGAACTAGAAATTGTGGATGAGCGCAAGTTTATTTTGATGCCTTATATGCATAGCGAATCAAAGTTAATTCACCAACAAGCTGAGCTGTTATTTAAAAAATTTACTAATGAAGAAATATACGAGTCTGAGATCAAACATAAAGTCATCGTTGATCGCTTTGGTCGTTACCCACACCGGAATGAAATTTTGGGGCGGACTTCAACTGTCGAAGAAGTAGAGTTCTTAAAGCAACCCAATTCATCGTTTTAAGCAGACTGTCTAGGGTATCATCATTCATGCTATGGACAGGACGGTTCAGTAAGTGAGTCATTCAAATATAATATTAATTTTTAAGGCTAAAAGGATTCTATAGTCATGTCAAAAATTAAAATCCGAAGAGCGTATACAGAAAAGGGAAAGGATGATGGATACTGTATATTAGTAGACCGTTTATGGCCGAGAGGCATAAAAAAAGAGAACCTAAGTTATAGCTGGTGGCCAAAAGATATTGCACCCTCAGATAAACTGAGGAAATCCTTTGATCATGATGAAGACAAGTTTAGTGACTTTAAACAATCCTATAAAAAAGAATTAGAAGATAATGATCTTAAAGATGAGTTTCTAGACAAAGTGAAATACCAGCTTAATAAGCACAATGTTACCTTTATTTATGGTGCAAAAGACGAAGAGCACAATCAAGCGGTAGTATTGAAAGAATGGGTTGAAGAAAAAATAAACTGATAAAGAGGGTTTCCTGTTTCTATTATCAAAAAACCCGAAGCCATTTATAACCATTGGCTTCGGGTTTTTAGTTTGAGACCTTAATGCTTTTAGGATTGCGTATACTACTCAGCAACTAAAATCTAGTTCTACTTTAACTCAGCGCCTGCATCATGCATATCTTTTTGTCCAATCACATCCAAATCCTCTAAGCATAATTTATCGTATTCCTTTTTGCAAAAATCAGGATCGATTTTACACATTGCTGCCTGCAGTTGATCCAAACGGTTTTCTGACTGCTGAATATGCTCGAGCATTTTAGCAAAAGCTTCAGCGACTGGGTCTTGTGAATAGGGGTCGATACCATAAGCCTGAAAAGCGGTGTCACGTGCTGAGCTCTGTGTGCTTGTCTCTGGCTCATCTTTAGAGCTATTGCTTTGCTCTGTATTATTGATTGTAGCGGCTGCTTTTATGACGCTTTCTTGTTGCTTGGCGTCATCGACTTTTTTTACAATAGGATTGCCTTTTTCGTCGTGATGATCGGATATCATGCGCGCTGCACTGCCGACCATGGTTGCGCCTGCTGGCACAGGTTTGACAACGACCGCATTTGAGCCAATCTTGGCGTTTTTACCAACAGTAAATGGCCCTAATACTTTTGCACCCGCACCTACCGTTACGCCATCTTCTAATGTTGGGTGGCGCTTGCCGTTATTTTGTGAGACGCCGCCAAGAGTCACACCGTGATACAAGGTGACATCATTACCAATCTCGGCGGTCTCACCAATGACGACACCAACGCCATGATCAATAAAAAATCGTCTACCGATTTTGGCAGCAGGATGAATCTCAATGCCAGTGATGATACGCGAGCCATAAGAGATAACACGGGCAGCCAGTTTTTGCTCATTTTGCCAAAGACAATGGGCCCCGCGATGTAAAATAAGGGCGTGGATACCAGGATAGGTCAAAATAACTTCTAAGCTATTACGCGCGGCAGGATCGCGAGTAAATACCGCATCGATATCTTCTTTTAAATCTTTTTTGATGCGCGCAAGCGATTTGAAAAAATTGGTTGGCAATGACATAAATCATCCTATCGTATTTTTTATTACAATCTCTTTAGTTATAGCAGCTTTGCATCATAAAACATAGCAATGGGCTATAAATAAAAACAGATTGCCTATAGATATAAAAACCAATCATTAGCTTTTGTATCTATAGGCGCTCGTTTCTGATTTAGCTATCGCTAGTAATATATTTTAGCAGCTCTACAACCTGCTCAGGTGTTTGCGCCCATGCCATTGCCGCCGCGTCCACTTCTTTTAGCGGATGGATAATATCCTCAGCATGTAGCGTGATATACGGCTTACCTAAAGCGGCGCAATATCCCGCGTCAAATGCAGCGTTCCACTGCTTGTATTTATCACCAAACCGAATGATAGCAATGTCACATTTTTGAATCATGTTTTTGGTACGAATCGCATTAACCTTTGATGACTGATGATCGCGCCAGAATCCATTGTCATTTTTACCTAACACGTCACCGGCCGCATCGCTGGCTTCGTGTTCAGTTACTGCTGATGTGAACTTAATATCAAGACCACGTTCTGTAGCACCTTGCATGATTTTCTGACGCCAGTCGCTGTGTATTTCTCCAGACAAATAAACGGTCCAATTCATAGTAAACTCCTTTTTAGTATTAAATACTGGTTATTATTAAATTCAGAGCAACTGCTAATTAGTTGCTGCTGTTGTTCGATTCATAAAAAATAATAGTAATCAAATAATGTGCGTGGTTTTCGGCAGTATATCAGCCGCAGTCTAGGGTAAAAAAACCGACGTACCACGAATTGTAGCTAAATATTAGTCTTTTGCAAGTTTGGCAATCAAGGCGCTTAATAGCTGGTATTCTTTTTGATCGAGCTGAATACGTGATCCCAGTCGAGATAGGCGTGATGGCAGTGATTTTAAATGTTCACTGTCTGCCAGACCACGCTGAACCATCAAAGCGGTAGTACGCTCAGTAAGTTGTTGCAGTTGTTGTTGGGTGATAGCAGGCTCATCCCATTGTTGGCGTACGTAAGTATTGAGCGTTGAGTGCTCTGCTGCTTCTGCCTTATCAATCATGCCTAATTTATCAGTATCAGCGTTGATGTGCGTTTGCGTATAAGCAAAAATAAAGCTGGCAATCACTTGCACGGCTGAGGCGACATTGAGCACTGGATAAGCAGGGTTGGCATCTATTTGAATATGATAATCGGCGTACGCCAATTCTTCATTGGTCAAACCACGGTCTTCACGGCCGAATAAGATAGCGATATTTGGTTGGTTAGTAGTGTGAGCGGTTTGATTATCAGTAGTACTCTTGGTTGTATCGAGAGCAATCTGTTTATCAATAAAATCCAGCATGATTTTGGCCGCTTGTGTGGGTGTCACCACAGGGCGCGGCAAATGACGACTGCGACTACTGGCAGCAAATACCAACTGACAATTTCCGATAGCAGACTCTAGCGTCGGTGTTATGATTGCGGATGACAATAAATCACTACCCCCTGCGGCATGAGAAATACTGGTTTCATCAATCGGCAATTTAGGATTAACGACTGTCAATCGTGACAAGCCCATAGTGTGCATCGCTCTTGCTGCTGAGCCAATATTGGCGGGCAGGGTAGTATTAACCATGACCACTTGTAAACAAGTCAAATAATCGTTCGCTGTATGACTTAGCGTTGACGCTGCCGGTGATGCTAGAAATGATGACACGTCGTTACTCATTGTTGCCCCAAGCGCTGGTTGATTTCTTGTTCAGCACGTTGTAATGCGATTGCGATGTCTTCAACGAGTTCAGCGTGCTCACTGATAGTATTAGCGCGACAAGCTTCTTGTAATTGACTGCTAAGGCTCACCAATTGTGTCGTGCCTAAGTTGGCACTGGCACCTTTTAATGCATGAGCAAGCTCAAAGCCATTAGCGTTATCTTCTTCTTGTTGAGCGGTTCTTAGTTGTGTGATGCGGTGCTGACAGTCAGTAAAATAGACTTGTATTAAATCAGCAAAGTCTTCTTCTAATAAGTCGCGCATGTCTTCAAACTGCTCGTTATTGATAATCTCATCATCAATCTTGGCGGTTGTATTGTTATTGATAATCTCAGCCATGGTTATGTGTCCAATAGAATAAAGTTGAAGCAGGAAAGTTAACTATAATGAATTTTTTAATACGAATGAACCTGCTAAATGTACTGAAAACGTTAGCTGTAATGAAAGTGTAAGTTGTTTTCACTAATCATACTTTTCAGCTGCTGTAAATTATCATCGCTCGGATAGACGCGCCAATGCTCGGATAATCCTACATTGGCAATGCCATATTCTTCATAAATACTGAGTCCAAGCGGCAGACAGTTATCATTGATCGAAGCGTCTGTATTGCTAAGAGCATGATTGGCATAGCTTTGTTCAGAAACGCTTTGATTAGCACTGTTTTGATAAATAGAATCTTGATTCATATCGTTTTCAAGAGCCAATAAATCGTTACCATCTTCATCATATAAGCTGCCACCCATAGCAGGATCGTAAGCACCATTGTTACTGTTGTTAATATGGCTACCTTGCTCGTCCTGATCGTTATCATAAGACAGTTTTGGTGCAGGAATAATGCTGGCTTGTGCAGACTTGAGTAATGGTTGCAGGCGTGTCAACAGGGTAATATCGCTACCATGGACTTTAATGCTGATTTTCTTCAGCCATCTTAGGCGTGCATCAACCATACTCATGGCATTATCAAGGCGCGCAAATAGGCGTCCATCACGCTCACGAATACTGCCTTTAATAATGACGACTTCATCGACTTTTAATTGCTCTTTGACACGGTTAAAGCGCTCAGCATAGCAGCTGACTTCTAATCTTGACGTACCGTCATCCAAGATAATAACGTTACGATTACCGAAGTTAGCGATATCGATAATCAATCCGGCAAAATAACAGCTGCCGTTGTAGCCGGTATCAGCTAACTTATCGAGACGTGCGCCTGAGGTATAACGTTTTAGCTCATCTAAATACTCATTAATTGGGTGTCCGGTCAGGTATAGTCCCAAGGTATTCTTTTCAGCTTTTAAGCGATGCTTATCACCCCAAATCAGCTCTGGAGTCATCACTAAAGGCGGCGCAGCGACGATACCGTCCATCTCACCAAACAAATCCATCATGCCGATCTCGCGGTTTTGACGGTCTTGCTCAGCGGCTTGTACTGCGCTTGGCAATTGACTCATTAATGCACCGCGAATCTCGTAAGCTTCGTCAGCTGGCAAGTCAGGTCGTAAAGTAGCGGCGAAGTCATCAAAGCAGCCAGCACTTACTAATGCCTCAAGGGTGCGCTTGTTGACTTTTTTGATATCGACACGGCGGCAAAAATCATATAAATCTTTGAAATAGCCATCGCGGCGGCGCGCTTCTACAATAGATTCAACCGCACCTTCACCAACGCCTTTAATCGCACCCAAGCCATAAATGATATTGGTCGCGGTATCAGCGACAAAATGCCATTCACTACGGTTAACCGATGGGTTAACCACGGTTAGATCGAAGTTTTCACGGCAATCATTGATAAAGAACACCACGTTATCGGTGTTGTTCATATCCGAAGTTAGTACTGCTGCCATAAACTCAGCAGGGTAGTATTGTTTTAAATAGGCCGTCTGATAAGCCAGCACGCCATAAGCGGCAGAATGCGAGCGGTTAAAGCCGTAACCGGCGAATTTCTCCATCAAATCAAACACGCCGCCTGAAGTGGCTTCATCGATACCTTGTGAGGTTGCACCAGTAATGAAGATGTCGCGCTGCTTAGCCATCTCTTCAGGCTTTTTCTTACCCATAGCGCGGCGGAGCATATCAGCACCACCTAAGCTATAGCCAGCCATTACCTGCGAGATTTGCATCACTTGTTCTTGATAGACGATAACGCCGTTGGTGTTTTCTAAAATTGGCTCAAGATTGGGATGGTCATAAATGACTTCTTCGCGACCATGCTTACGGTCGATATACATCTCTACCATGCCCGCATCGAGCGGACCTGGGCGATACAGCGCACACATAGCGATAACGTCTTCGATATTGGTTGGTTGCAACTTGGCAAGATACTTTTTCATGCCCATACTTTCTAACTGAAAGACGGCAGTGGTTTTGGCGTCTTGCAAGAGCTTATAAGCTCTAGCGTCATCTAATGGTAAGTCTTCTAATACCAACGCCTCTTTGTTCTCTTTAGCACGGCGCTTATTGATATTTTCAACGGCGGCACTAATGACCGTTAAGTTACGCAGACCCAAAAAGTCAAACTTTACCAGACCAACTGCTTCAACGTCATCTTTATCAAATTGACTGACACGGTGTCCTTCATCATCACAATAAATGGCACTAAAATCGGTGATTTTATGCGGGGCAATCAATACACCACCAGCATGCTTACCAACGTTCCGGCAAATGCCTTCAAGCTTAATGGCCATCTCCCACACTTCAGTGGCATCTTCATAATCCATATTATCAGGATTGGAGATTAAGTCTTTTAACTGCGGCTCTTGTTCAAGCGCTTGACTGAGCGTAATACCGGGTGTCTTAGGTATCAGTTTGGACATTTTGCTGGCAAGGAAATACGATTTACTTTGCGCGCGCGCGACGTCACGTACCACAGCTTTTGCGGCCATAGTACCAAAGGTAATGATTTGCGATACCGCTTCTCGGCCGTAAGTTTGAGCCACATAATCAATCACACGATCACGTCCTTCAATACAAAAGTCAATATCGAAATCGGGCATGGATACGCGCTCAGGGTTTAAGAAGCGCTCAAACAATAAGTCGTAATGGATAGGGTCAAGATCAGTAATATTTAGCGCATAAGCAACGAGCGAGCCAGCACCGGAACCACGACCCGGACCAACAGGCACGCCATTGGCTTTAGCCCAGCGGATAAAGTCCATGACGATTAAGAAGTAACCGGGGAAGCCCATTGATAGAATAATCTTTAGCTCATACTCTAGACGTTCATCATATCTTTGGCGAATATCGCTCCAGTTATCACTACGCGCTTCCATAGGAAATAGCTTTTCTAAACGATGTTCAAGTCCGCGCTGCGATTCTAAGCGAAAGAAAGACTCGGTGGTTTCACCTACAGGTACGGGAAACTCTGGCAGTACGTGTATACCAAGTGTCAAAGTCACATTACAGCGCGTTGCTAAGCGCAAAGTATTATCGATAACCTGTGGGATATCGGCAAATAATTGCTGCATTTGCGCTTGAGTTTTAAGATATTGCTCATCGGAATAAGTTTGCGGACGATTTTGGTCTGCAAGTACGTAGGAGCCAGCAATACAAACCCGCGCTTCATGAGCATCGAAATCATCTTGCTCTAAAAACCGTACGTCGTTATGCAATAATAGGTATATTATGTTTA
>NZ_NEXU01000022.1:0-12930 GCF_002224105.1 Psychrobacter sp. DAB_AL32B
GTTTGCGGACGATTTTGGTCTGCAAGTACGTAGGAGCCAGCAATACAAACCCGCGCTTCATGAGCATCGAAATCATCTTGCTCTAAAAACCGTACGTCGTTATGGGCAATAATAGGTATATTGTGTTTAGCACCGGCATGAATAGCGGCGTTAATAAAAGCGTCTTCACCTGAGCGATTGGTCCGCTTAATGGCAAAATATAAGCGATCGCCAAACTGTTCTTGCCATTCTGTAATCAGCTCATCGGCTTTTTCTGGCATAGAGCCGACTAACGCTTGACCGACATCAGATTTTTCGGTAAATAAGACGATGACACCAGCCGCGTGCTCTAAAATATGGCTGCGCTTGATGACAGGCGTGCCATGATTGGTAGGGTCGGCGCGACCTTCGGTAAAGCCAAGCGATACAATACGCGTGATGTTTTGATAACCTTCGTTATCCATTGCTAGCAGAGTTAGGCGCGTGTCTTCATTCTCCATGATGACTTCACTACCGATGATTGGCTTGATACCAGCACCTAAGCAGGCACGGTAAAACTTTACCGTAGCATAAAGATTGGATAAATCGGTCAAGGCAAGCGCGCTTTGATTGTCTGCCGCCGCCGCTTTAATCAACGGCTTAATACGGACGATAGAATCGGTAATTGAATATTCGCTGTGGATGCCAAGGTGTACAAATGCCATAGAAGACTCTTACTGATGCGATCGAGAAGGAATGAGTTGTATGATGATAAATTTTTTATTATCAATACTTTATGTTTTTTTAGGGCGTAGTAAAACGCTAAAGTTTGTATTTTTAAGGTTTAAATTTGGTCGTTAATAATAGCATTATTTGGCGTAGACAGCCACTGATTCGGTTGGTTTAATCTCTTTGAAACACATAGGTAAGTTATTTGGGTAATATAAAAACCACATAAAAAATCATATTAAAAAGCCCTCTACACTATAAAGGATAGAGGGCTTTTTTAGTGACTAACCCAAAAATTGTAACCTAATATCCAACCACCGCCGCATCGACAATACGTGGGTCGGATGCACCGTAAACACCGTTTGGCGTCATCATTATCGACTGCGTTGAACCCATGGCTGATTTTGGGCTGACGGTATGTCCCATTGATTCAAGTTTTTTAACGGTATCAATATTTAATGCTTTTTCAACTCGAATCTCATCGGGCAGCCATTGGTCATGAATACGAGGCGCGTGAGTGGCCTCAGCGATATTCATATCGTGATCGATGACGTTTGAGATGATTTGCGTAACGGTGGTAATGATGCGGCTACCACCTGGGCTACCAGTGACGATATAAGGTTTACTGTCTTTAAACACTAAGGTCGGACTCATAGAAGATAAGGGACGTTTATTTGCTTCTACCGCATTGGCTTCACCGCCCAGTAATCCATAACCGTTAGGGACGCCCGGCTTGGCAGAAAAATCGTCCATTTCATTATTGAGTAATATCCCTGTACCTTCAGCGACGAGACCAGTACCGTAAGAAAAATTCAGCGTATAAGTATTGGCGACTGCGTTGCCGTCTTTATCAACGATAGAGAAATGCGTGGTTTGATCACTCTCATAGGGTAGTGGATTATTGGCTTTGATGGTTGCTGCTGGCGTGGCTTTGTTTGGGTTAATTAAGGCGCGCAGTTTATCGGCATAGGCTTGTGACGTTAAGCCGCTGGCAGGTACATCAATAAAGTCAGAATCACCCAAATACTCAGCACGATCTGCATAAGCCAATTGCATTGCTTCTGCCATTAAGTGAATGGTTTGTGCGCTGTTTTGTCCGTAGTCTTTTAATGGATAGCCTTCTAAAATATTTAAAATCTGTACGATATGTATACCACCAGAAGATGGTGGTGGCATAGAGACAATTTCATAACCGCGATAATTACCCTTCACAGGTTCACGAGCGATGGCTTCATAATTGGCTAAATCCGCTAAGCTCATATTACCGCCCGCCTCATGGACAGCCTTAACCAATTTACGGGCCGTTTCGCCTTTATAAAATCCATCAGCGCCTTTTGCTGCAATTAGCTTTAGCGAATGAGCAAGCTCTGGTTGTTTCAAACGCTCACCCGGCTGATAAGCGCTGCCGTCAGCTTTAAAAAATATCTTTTTAGTACTAGGCCATTTTTGCATACGATCGCTTAAGGCGGTGAGCGACTCAGATAAGCCAGCGGTGACTTCAATACCGTTCTCTGCTAATGCAATCGCTGGTGCCATGACTTGCCCGCGGCTCATGGTGCCATGATCTTCCAACGCTTTGAGTAAGCCTGCGACCGTACCCGGTACGCCAACCGCTAAGCCATGATATTGAGATAAGTCGCTAACTGCATTGCCATCCTTATCAAGATACATATCGCGCGAGGCGCTACTAGGGGCTTTTTCGCGATAATCTAGCGCCACCGTTTTGCCTTGCTTGGCATCATAAACCATCATAAAACCACCGCCACCGATATTGCCAGCGCGCGGCAGAGTGACTGCTAAGGCAAAACCAACGGCCACAGCGGCATCGACCGCATTACCGCCATCTTTTAAAATCTTTAGTCCGATATCAGAAGCAAGTGCTTCTTGGGTAGCGACCATGCCATTTTTTGCCCAGACAGGGTGATGGATAGCGTCTTCAGAATAGATGGCTTGATCAGCTTGGGCATTGCTAGTCGTGGATTTGAGACTATTGCTTTTGGATCGTGTAATACGTTTGGTTTCGGACAATACCGTTGGAGCGTCATTCATAATCGCTAGGTTTATGGCGCTGGTATTGATTGAATTCGTGTTTATGGTGCTTTTAGTGGGCTCAAGAGCATGAGCAGATACAGAGACTAAAAAGGTACTACTAATAAGTACAATAGCGGCTTTAATTTTTGTTTTGTTGCGAGAGTGATGACGGTGAGCGTCCTGATGAATTTTTGAGTTTGATTGATGCATCGTAAAATCCTTTTTACGTGAAAAAAGAGGGTAAGGTGTGATTGCGAGTGTTATTGGTCAATATTGTTACTGGTTAATCACACAAATATCTTACCTCAAAAAATAGATGGTTACTAAAATTAGATAAATAATTAAAAGATTAATAATTGTATTACAATAAAATTTTGTTATTAATCTCACTTTATCCAAAATCTCTGGAGGTTATTATGAATAAATTATTAGCAGCAGCGACAGGCTTAGCTTTTGCGTTTGGTGCTGTTCAAGTACAAGCTGCGCCGACTATCGAAGAGTTTATGTCTGCTGAGAATGGGTCAGGTTATTTTAATTGTGCTTATAAACTTAAAATTGCCAGCAAGAAGTGCTTGGTAACAACCTCAAACATTAATTCTTCAAAGGATTCTAGGGCTAGAAAGATTTTTGGTGTTGATGAATATCTACCATTACTGACCATCAAATGGCCAGATGGTGACAGTAGCCGTTATGTAGATATAGGCGGTGATGAGGTTTATGAGCTGATTAATTTAGCAGACCGTAAAAGCTATAATTATAAAACGATTAAAAATGGTCGCCAAAGTATAGATTTTACAAAAGGCTTGGTCATTATTAATGATGACTATAAAGAACATATCCGCTTATGGTAACTAACTTTACTACTTGGTTAATGTGTAATGCGAAGCGCTATCTCATTTGATAGCGCTTTTTTGTTTTTTTAAATACAAACGTAACTATAAAAATTAATAAATTTCTCTAAAATATGTCTATATCCTTCCTAAAATGTAACCTTTTATGTTATAAATAACAGAATAATAACTAATATTACAATTGTCTGTTTTTTATCAAATAAAGGGATTTTTATGGGGCAGCTTACTTCTCAAAAACGCACCTTAGCGCATGACGCTCAAGCGCCAGTTATAAAATCATCGATTACCTATAAAAATCGTCCTATAAAACTCGTTATTTATGCGCTTACTGCCGCTAGTACTACAACGATGTTGATGGGCTGTCAGACAAATACAGCGTTGTCGCCGTCTAGCCAAACACCCGCTACCACCATAGATTTTAGTATTGCAGATAGCAGTCGTAACCAAGCGCAATCCCAAGCTTTTAGCAGTCAATTAAATGCGAATGCCGAGCAATATCAACAGCTATTTAATCAAAGCAAAAACCCCAATATGGAAACGCACGCTAAGACCCGTCTGCTTAGCGCGATCCAAAAACATTTAGCCAATGAGCATGTCGCTGTTTCGCAAGCCAATTATCACTCTGTTCCTTATATTAAAGCCGATAGTATTGATGCCGGCTCAAGCAGTTTTTTTAGAACACTGCTTGAGCTTTATCTCTCTAAAAACACAGAAACAGATGATTATAGTGAATACGAAGAAGCGGCTGACGCGACTGAAGAAGATGGCGAAGTAGATAATGCTGCAGATAGCTACCCTGAAGAAGATAGCTATGCAGCGGCATATAGTGAAGTCGAAGAGGCTGCTGCAACTGAGGTACTATCATATGATGAGCTTGGCTATGACCAACATGGTTACGACGAATATGGCTATGATGAAAACGGTTACGATAGAGATGGCTACGATGAATATGGCAATTCTCAAGATAGTAGCGATGATGAAAATGACAGTGATTATGGCGATAACAGCGACAGTGACTACAGTAACAGAGATTTAGCATCAAAAATTCGTGGCATAAATGCTCGTGGTTTACTTAATGATTATGAAAATATGCAAGCCAGCAAAGCCGCAAATGGCACTCAGGATGAAAACACCATTCGTACTTATCCTGGAATGCTAACCCAACTTGTCAATATGTTCATCCGCACCCCTGAGCAAGTTGAAGCGATGAATGCTTACCAATACCAATATTTAACGGTCAATAGCGTCAGTCACTATAAACCACAGCAAAAACAGTTACAGAGTGTTTATAGCTATGATTATGTGTCGCCAACGATTAGCTCATCTGTACAGATTCCTCTTGCCCTCGACTTTACCAAAAGCGCAATCACTATCGATCCATCAGCATTGATGCCTATCTTGGCACTGGGCAATCCTGAACATACACCGCTACCAGCACAAATGACCTCGCATACGGTGAATTTTGGTTTACCTGAAGCTATTACCTCGCAAATACCTTCAGCAGTGATTTATAATGCAGTGATGAGTGCTTTACAAAATAGTATGGCAGAGCTAGAACCAGAATATTTCAGCGCTGTTGATATTCGTGATGATCAGTTTGCTAAGCAAGTCGGTGCAGATAGAGCAGTAAAAGTTTATTTTGGTAGCAGGCAAAGTGGTGAGATGATAGGAAAAATGGTAAAAAATATCTCACGCTCACTACAAAAACATATCGATGAAAACCCTAATAGCTATCCTGATGATACGGTGCTTAAAACAGCGATTGCCAAGATTGAGCTATACAATAAAGGCTATCAAAGTGCTGACATGGGTGCATTACTACAGCTGGTAGAAGCAGTTAGTCCTATTTCTTTTAATCACATCAATTATTACTACTTAGATGGCTCAGATCGTCTACTCGCCAAGCAACAACGAGTCAATATCGGCAGTGGTTTTTTTGGCTCACAAAATACAGTCTTGAATCAGACTCGCTACGATAACGCCAGTTTTAATAAAAATCCGTTAACGCCATTATTGGCACAGTCATTTGGGGCAAAGGCCCCTGCGGCTATAGATGGCAATGCTTGGCTTGCAAAACAGCGCCAGCAAGAAGAGAGGCTTGAGAAGGCTCGTTATGCACGTTATGACTATGTGGAAGCTAGTACCGATTATGCAGAGGCAAGCGCCGACTATGCAGATGGCTATGAAGATGATGGCTATGCAGGTGATGATAGTAGCTATGTAACGGATGAAGCAGCAGACATGGAAACTGAGGCAGAAGTATTCGAAGGCAATGACTGAGACATTATCACGGTTAATCATAATCACGGTCAATCATAGTTGCACCATATATAAAGTCTTTATATAACGCCTTTTAAGGATAAAAAAATGAAAAAATTGAATGATGATAGTGTGGCATTATCTGATATCAAAAAAACCAAAAAAATGTGCTTAGCGACTTCTAAATCAGTGATGATGTTGAGTGCTCTGGTAACGAGTGCGCTACTGATAACGGCTTGCCAGTCTACCAATCTGAGTCAATCTAAGAGTTTGAGTGCAGATAATACGCCTAGCGCTGCCAAAGCAGCATTAGCAACCGCACTACAGCAGCAGAGGCGACAGTCTTTTGCCTATCATAGTAATATTGAGATTGTGAATCAGCAGCAGTTTACAGACATCGATAGTACGCAATTGGCGGTGTCAGAAGAGGTTGATAGCTATTGTGATGACACCCACGACAACGCTTATTCTGAGCTACTACTTAAAGCGCAAGCAGACAATAAAGATATTGCAGCGCTTGATTATGATACTCAGCGCGATGCACTTAAGCAGTCGTATCTAGTATGTACTGATGCTTATCAGGCATGGAGAGACAATCATTATGATAGTACGGCTTATAGCGTTGATGAGTCGGCTGAGGATATTGTAGATGCAATAGCAGCGGAGGAGGCAATGGCGACATCAGTTCCAGCGTCTGATATGGATTCCGCTAGCGAAGCAAGCGTTGCTAATGTCTCTATTACTCCTGTTTCACCCTATTACGAAAAGCTATTTAATGAATATGACAGCAAGCAAACCAAGCTAGATGTCAAAAAATCGCAATTATTAGATGCTTATTTGCTACAGCCATTATCTATGAATGCGCAAGGCGTTTATCAGCCACTGGCTGGCAAGTTTACGATGTTGGGTAGTGTGCAGTATTCGGCGCGCAACCATCATAGTAGTATCAATCAGCCTATTTACGTCGATTTTAAAACGGGTAGCCTCTATCTATGGGCTGACAATTTTGCATTACTGACATCGAAGCTTGCCGATGATAAATTAGGTACCAAGTGGCAAAATAAATGGCTAAAAATAGCGCTTGATGATGGTACGTTACCTAAAGGTTTTGGTCGAGCCGTGGTAAAAAGTCATATTGAGGCAGGAGACAGGGTTTATGCCAAGGCTGCTATGAGTCAATTTGATTTTATAGCGCTAAACATGTTGACGGCACTTTCACCTAAATTGACTGAACAACAGCTAGCGCCTATGCTTAATAGTGCGAAAATTATCCGCCGTGTGAGAAGTAACGCTGAAGATGAGCAAGCTTATAAAGACTACATGGATACTTTTTATCAGCTTATTACTCAGCAATACCCTGAGCTAATCATAAAAAGCAGCTCTAATACGCAAGATGATGCTTACCCTGCGGATGGTAAAATTACCAGTAAATGGTTGGTCCAGCAAGGTTTAGAAAAAATGAAAGATTTTGCGGATGATAAAAATCTAAAAACTCAAGAAAGCTCATTAACTGAACTCACATCACCTACGCTAAGTTCGGGTCTGCCTGTGCAAGAGCTATATGGTTTTAGTAAGAGTGGTCAATTGCAATGGCAGCATAGTCGTCATTATCTTCCGACTAAAGAAAGTACTGAAGCCACTGCACAAAACAGCTTCATTATCGACGCACTTAACCAATATATGCCTATCCGTGCGCAAGATAAGGCATTTCCTAATTTACCTAGTGACAGTCAGGTGCCTAATGCTAGCAACAGTATTGATCTAAAACAATATAGCGCTGAGCTTGCAGAGTATTACCGTCAAGGCAATGGTACAGCGATGGGAAAAATGCTGTTTAATGTACTACCAATGTATAAACAGCGGTTTAGCACGATAGATTAAGAGACGGAGCTTGATAAAATAGGTTTGGGATCGCTCTAGAAACTAGCATAAAGCATAAGCTATTAAACGATTGAATTCTTAAATAAATCAGCAAAAAAGCGCACCGGCTAACCGATGCGCTTTTTTAAATGGTCAGATTTTAATTAAATAATAGTAGTCAATCACATGCCTTGCTGTTGATGCTTGCCATGCATGTTACGGTTTTTTGAACCATGATGACCTTTTGCCTGTCTTTCTGATTTTAATTGTGCCATTTTCTTACGTTGTTCGGTAGTCAGCACTTGTGAGATTGCATGTTGCATCTGCACGCGTTCGATAAAGCGTTGCTTGGTTTTAGCTGCTTGCTGATCCGCAAGACGATTGATGGCAGCATTATCCAAGGTATTAGCATTCGTCAATGCCTGCATCTGCTGCTGCATTTGCGCACGTTCTGCTTGATATTTCGTGCGGTCATTTTTGCGATCACTATATTTTTCTTGCATAATGGCTTTGATTTGCGTTTGCTGCTCGGCTGTCAAATCCAACTGTGCCATTGAACCGCTCATACCGCCTTTGTTCATACCTTCTTTATGATGCTTTTGCATTTTGCTAGTTGTTGGCGCAGTATCGGTGGTTGCATTGACACTGGTACAAGCAGTCACTGTAAATACGCTAGATATCGCTAATACTGAGCCCATAAATAATTTTTTCATCGTAATATCCTTGATTGGTTGTCTGAACCTGCTTTTAATAGAACCTATGATAAAGCAGATAGAGGTTACGATGCTTTATGAAAGATTAAGAAAGGTAACGTTTATAGCGAATTGATAAGCAATTGACTGATAATATGGCTAATAAAGCGATCTAGCGCTGAAGGAGAAAGATGTGCCACATATATTACTAGGCGATGACGACGAAGAATTGACCCAATTGTTACAAGAATACTTGCACAATCATGGTGTGACATGCGACTGCGTTCACGATGGTGAAGCCGTTATAGAGCGGTTAAAAACAGCGATGCATGACGACTTACCTTATGATTTATTGGTGCTTGATATTATGATGCCAAAGATAGATGGACTTAGCGTGCTACGTCAGCTGCCAACTATCAGCGATATTCCGGTCATTATGTTGACGGCTAAAGGTGAGGAGATTGATCGTATCATTGGGCTTGAGCTTGGTGCGGACGATTATATTACCAAACCTTGTAATCCACGTGAATTGCTGGCGCGTATCAATGCCGTGATTAAACGTACGGCGACCCCTTTTTTAGAGCATACCCCGCTACCAGCAAGCCGTTTGCATCTTGATCAGACCCAGCGAATTTGTCAAATAGACAATATAGCGTTGCAAGTGACCGGTACAGAGTTTGACTTATTGGTTGCGTTATTAAAACAAAAGGGCGAGGTGGTGAGCAAAGCATGGCTGTCAAAAAACGTATTGCAGCGTGAATTACAACCGTTTGACCGTAGCCTTGATGTGCATGTTTCACGCCTACGTAAAAAACTCCAACCTTTTCATGATGAGCCGATTAAGGCGATTCGTGGTAAAGGTTATCAGCTGGTAATTTAATGACTGACATAACTGATATGACTAAAATGACGGGTTCATCAATAGAAAAACCGAAATTTAGAGTGCGTATAACGCTATTTTGGCGACTGTTTTTGAGTTTGCTATTGATGATTCTTATCACGTCTATTTTATCCATTTCGGTTGAGCGCTGGCTTAATGAGCGAGAGTTGGCGACACGTATGGATTCTCAAATCGAAAAGCTATTGACTCAGCGTGAACGGTTAGTGACATCCTTGCAAGCAGGTGATTTATCCACCGTTAAGCAGGTTTATAACGAAGACCGCAGACTAATGAGTCAGATAAGAATATATGATGAGCAAGGCGCTATCATATTTCCTAGATATCGTTTTAGGGAAAGTCGGGGAGAGCAACGTCAAGCAATAGACTCACAAACCTCTGCGTCTTCAGAAAATCGTGGCTCTGTGAGTGATGCTTTTGATCATAAAGAATCGGACTATAGTAAATTTAGTAATAAAGCGCGTGCCGATAGAAACCCTTATAGTCGTTACGATTTAAACAGTGATAGCTTAAATAGTGATAAGTCAGGCGAACAACCTTTTAGTCTTAACCATATTTTGCAGCCCAAGCCGTCTCGTAAAGCCATTGCTAATGCCGACAGCAGCCCCGAGTTGGCTGATATGATGGTCGTGTTACCTGATGAGCAGACAGTTATTATACAGCTGCGTCCACACTTACTATTTAAGGATGTGCTGGAGTTGCAGCGCGGTAATTTTACGCTGCGGCTAGGATTAATTATTCTGTTTAGTGTCTTGGTGTGCTTTTGGCTCAGTCGTACCATGACTCAACGCATTCGCCGTGTGCAACATACCGTGCATCGCATGCTGGTTGGGGATTATCAAGTTAACCCTAGTCTATCAAGGCTAGGCACAGATGAGCTGGGGCTACTGGCAAAAGACGTGGCTCAATTGTCCACGCGTTTGGCTGATAGTGAGCTGGCGCGCAAGCAAATGTTAAGTGACATTTCCCATGAACTGCGCTCACCACTGGCGCGTCTTGATGTGGCGACTGAGCTAACTCGAGATTTTGCACCGCATGCTGATCGCTATCTTGACCGTATTGATAAAGAATCTGCCCGTATGAATGAGCTGATTGAACAAATCATTCGTATTCAATCCCTACAAATGCAGCAATACACTATCGCTAATATAGAAAATGAAACAGTAGATATCTGTGAAATTATCAGCGAGATTGGAAAAGATGTTTGTTTTGAGTTTCAACATAAAAATGTACATTGGCAATGGCAGCCAAACGCCTCTTTATCGCGAGAGTCTTGCACGGTTATCGGCAATCAAGAACAGCTATACAGTGCTCTGGAGAACATCATTCGTAATGCTTTTATGCATACTGCTGTTGATTCGACAGTGATGGCTGATATACAAGCCGTGAAGATGAATAACCAAACGTCAGCTATCCAAATAAGTATCATTGATGAGGGGGGTGGAGTAGCAGAGCAGGATCTAGAGCGTATTTTTCAGCCTTTTGTTAGGCTTGATAGCGCGCGCCATCGCGAAACAGGTGGTTATGGATTGGGATTGGCAATAGTTTATGCAGTAGTGATGGCGCATAAAGGTCAGGTTGGTATCTATAACCGTAAAGACGATATGCAAGGTCTAATTGTACAATTGACCATACCTGTTAAGTAGCACTAATGAATAAGAAATAAAATAAAATCTTTATATTCATAATTATGAATATATCAGACGAACGGTATTAAAACCCCGACGAACGGTATTGAGACTCTCTGTATATTCGTTAATAATCATATACAGAGAGTAATAATGAATTTACAAAACAAGGCGTTTTATTTCTAAAGCACTAATATAAGTAACAATTCGTGTCTCACTTCAATCCTATATATTTATAACGACTTTATTTTGTAGCATTAACTCTCTAAAAGATGGATTTTAACTTTGCTTTTTAAATCTGATATGTCTGTAAGGGAGTATGCGTCATGAACAGGAATTATAAAGTCATATGGAACCGCTCGTTAGGCTGCTTTACTGCTGTTGCAGAATATGCAAAATCGCGTGGTAAGTCATCAAAATCTAGCGTGAGCTCAAACGCTACTATCAATACTACCTCTGATATTTCTTCTGCCAGTATTTTCCGTATGACTACTCTTGGGTTGGGGTTAGTTGTCGCCGGATTTAGTATGCAGGCGATTGCTGCACCTTGCGACGGTAGTGCAGAGGTAAAGTGCGGAACTAATGCTACAGTAGGTGCTCTTAATGGCATTGCTATAGGTAATAATGCCACAGTCTTAGGTAGTCAAGGGATAGCAATTGGTGGGGGTTCAAGCGGTCAGAACACCACTGCTAGTGGAGACCAATCTATCGCTATTGGTGCGAACGTTGTCTCATCAGGTGCATCATCTATCGCCATTGGCGGTGATGATTTAGACACCGCCTCTAAGACCAACTTCGATGGCAGTATATCTACAGGTGCATTAAATAGTGGTCAGGTCAATACGACTTTTAATGAATATGCTGGTCGAGACTTGTTAGAGTCATGGGATGCGTATGGTGTATATACTGAAGCGAGTGGTGCTGCCTCTATTGCGATGGGTGCAAAAGCGCGGTCTGCTGGTAACCTAGCAACTGCTATGGGTATTCATTCGAGCGCATCTGGTATAGCTTCATCAGCATTTGGTGTAGCATCATCAGCTACTGGACAAGGCGCACTAGCATTGGGTGCAGGTGCAAAATCTTTGACACAAGACGGGGTGGCACTAGGTTCAAGGTCAGTGGCTAACGTTGCAGGCGGTGCAGCAGGTTTCGCTCCAACAAGTGCCAGTGTAGCAGACAAAGCTGCTATCACAGCGACTAACAGCACAAGCCTTGGTGCTGTCTCTCTTGGTAATGCTAAAGACGGCACTCGTCAGATCGTCAATCTAGCAGCTGGTACCAAAGACAGTGATGCGGTGAACGTAAGTCAGTTAAAGTCGTTAATTAACATTGTTAGTGAAGGCCAAACGCATTACTACAGTGTTAATGATAATGGAGTAGCTAAAGCGAACTACAATAATGACGGTGCTACGGGTGGAAATTCGATGGCAGCTGGTATTGCTGCTACAGCAGGCGGTACTTTTGCTACTGCTATAGGGACTGACGCGAACGCTCAAGGATATGCTTCAACTGCCTTAGGAAATGAGGCTGATGCTACTAAAACTAATTCCTTAGCGTTAGGGCGACAAGCTAAAGCTACTGGAATTAACAGTACGGCTTTAGGGTGGGAGGCCTCTGCTTCCGCTGAAAATAGTATGGCTTTAGGCCGAAAAGCAATTGCAACAGGGGCTAACAACATAGCATTAGGCCGAGAAGCTAATACGTCTGGTAGGAATAGTACGGCGTTAGGGTTGCAAGCCTCTGCCTCCGCTAATAATAGTATGGCTTTAGGTACAGAAGCAAAAGCTATGGCTAATAAAAGTATCGCGCTGGGGGAAGGAGCTAATGCTACTCACGAAGGCTCTGTTGCCTTAGGTAGCGGTTCTGTTGCTGATGGTACAACTTTAACTACGGCAGCATTCCAGCCACTAAACAGCAATGGTAGTCTAATTGCTGTTGCAGCTCCAACAGCAAAAAGTGAAGTTTCGGTAGGCTCTGCTGGTAGCGAGCGCCGCATTACTAATGTGGCAGCTGGTGCGACTGAT